>DAIUFS010000005.1:0-4814 GCA_036844485.1 Candidatus Dormiibacterota bacterium
TCGTCCGCCCACGCAATCTACGATCAACGTTGCGCCGGCCCTTCCATGTTGACTAACTACCTGTCTGTCACTCGTATGACTTCACCTTCGGGCCGCGCACCGATCACTGTCACTCTCAGGCGGCAGAGCCCCACGTCGTACCTGCTGACACTTCCAGCGGGTCGTCAGTGGGATGAGTACCAATGGTTCCAGATGAATGCGGCAACCTCCTTTACGGGAAGCAGCCTGCAACTCCAAGATGAGCCGCCACCTCCAGGCGAGCAGCGAGCCGTCACCTTCTCCACCTTCGCAGGCTCTCCCACCCGGTACCAATTTCCCATCGGCGCGTGCAGCCAGTGGCCCGCCTACGGATCCGCCCCGCTTCTTCTCACCATGACCGCCGGTCAGGACATCAGCTCCGTCCGTCTGCTGCCCTAGGCTACCGTGCGCCTTTCGTGAAGGCAAATACATTGTTCAGGAAAAGCTCAAAATGCCGCCGCGCGGCGAGGGTAAACCCTGCTGCCTCGAAGAGTGGTCCAGTGTCCCCGGCGTGGAATCCATGGTGTTCTTCAAGGTGCATGGTGTCACGGTCCCCTAGTCCGATCCGCTGAACAATGTGCAGGATCGGGTCGACCAAACGTGAGGGAACCGTCAAGACGAGGCGCCCTTGTGGCTTTAAATGACGAAAACAAGCAGCCGCCATCGCGCTCTGCTGGTCCGCCGTGAGGTGCTCGAGGACCGCCAGTCCGACGATGGCGTCGAAGAGGTCACCGACGTGTTCGTAGTCGTTGGGATAATATCCTCTCACGAAGCGAAAGCGACCGTCGTCGCTATCCAATGCATCCGGGTCGATCCCCACGCCACTGCTGATTGCGGCGTCGAGCGACCGGAAGAGCGCGCCGTCACCGCAGCCGATGTCAAGCACTCGCGCACCGGGCCGTATGTACGGGCGCGTTTTCTTCAAGCGAAGCCGCTGGCCGTATCTGTCGAGCCAGGTCACCGGTGCTACCCCCGAACTTAGCGTTTTGTCTCTCGCAGCAGCGATTGGCGGCTAACTTTACCCGCCGAGGCGATGCCGAAGTCGGCACGCCGAGGTCGCGGGGAATCTGCCCTCACGAGTACCGTTACGGTCTATGAGCAGTGCCCCGTAGGAGGTGTCAAGTGGGCCGGCCCCGCGTGGTCATCATCGGCGCCGGGTTCGGCGGGCTCAGCGCCGCGCGTGCGCTGCGCTCGGCGGACGTCGACGTGCTGGTCATCGACCGGCACAACTACCACCTGTTCCAGCCGCTCTTGTACCAGGTCGCCTCCGGGCTGCTCGACCCGTCCGAGATCGCTCATCCCGTGCGCACTCTCCTCCGCGGCCAGCACAATACCGACGTGCGCATGGAGGAGGTGCGGGGCATCGATGTGCGCCGCCGGGTGGTGCGCTGCGGCACGGACGTCGCCTATGATTTCCTCATCGTCGCCGCCGGAGCGGTGACCAACCACTTCGGCAATCCCGAGATCGCCGCGCACACACTCGGGCTGAAGGGGCTCAACGACGCGCTGGCGCTTCGTGCGGTCGTCCTGGAGCGCTTCGAGCGCGCCGCGGAGTGCACTGATGAGCGCGAGCGAGCTCGTCTCCTCACCTTCGTCATCGCCGGGGCGGGTCCAACCGGCGTCGAGTACGCCGGCGCGCTCAGCGAGCTCTTCACACACCTGCTCCCCAAGGACTTCCCCCGCCTCGACTTCGCCCCGGTGCGCGTTGTGCTGGTGGAGGGCAGGCGCCGCATCCTCGACACGTTCCATCCACGCCTGGGCAGGATGGCGGCGGGGGTGTTGCGGCGCCGCGGCGTCGAGCTGACACTCGGTCGCACGGTGATGCGGGCCGACGGCGCCGGCATCACCCTCGACGACGGCACCCGCATCGACGCGGCGACGGTGATCTGGACCGCCGGGGTACGCGCGTCACCACTCGGCGGTGAGCTGACAGAGCGCACCGCGCACTCCGGGCGTGTGCCGGTGCGCGAGACGCTGCAGCTCCCCGGCCACGACGAGGTGCAGGTCATCGGCGACCTGGCGGAGATCGATGACGGCGGCCAGCCGCTGCCGATGCTGGCTCCGGTGGCCATCCAGCAGGGCGAACACGCCGCGCGCAACATCATCGCGCTGCTCCAGGACGGTTCGACGTCGCCATTTCGCTACCACGACAAGGGCACAATGGCCACGGTGGGACGCAACTACGCGGTGGTGCAGCTCGGCCCCATCCGGGTCGCCGGATGGGTCGGCTGGCTGATGTGGCTCTTCGTCCACCTCGCCTACATCATCACCTTCCGCAGCAAGGCCGTGGTGCTGATCAACTGGGCATGGAACTACGTCTTCTATGACCGTCCGGTGCGCCTCATCACCGAGGTCTCGCCGGATCGCGCGGCGGAGCAGCAGAGCACGGAGGGACAGTGATGAAGCGACGCAGGCTGGGTCAGCTCGAGGTATCGGCCATCGGGCTGGGCTGCATGGGGATGTCCGACTTCTACGGCTCGGCAGCAGACCGTGTTGAGAGCCGCGGCATCGCCACCATCCATCGCGCTCTCGAGCTGGGCATCGACCTCCTCGACACCGCCGACATGTACGGGCCGTACACCAACGAGGAGCTGGTGGGGAGGGCCATCGCGGGGCGCCGTGACAGCGTGGTGCTGGCCACCAAGTTCGGGTTCGAGCGCCGCCCGGACGGCACCCAGGCCATCAACGGCAGCCCGGAGCACGTGCGTCGTGCCTGCGACGCCAGCCTGGGACGGCTGGGCACTGACCACATCGACCTCTACTACCAGCATCGCGTTGATCCCGGAGTGCCCATCGAGGAGACGGTGGGGGCGATGGCCGAGCTCGTCACCGCCGGCAAGGTCCGCTTCCTGGGCCTTTCGGAGGCGGCCGCGGCCACCATCCGGCGTGCCCACACCGTCCATCCCATCACAGCGGTGCAGAGCGAGTATTCGCTCTTCGCGCGCGACATCGAGGACGAGGTCATCCCGGTGCTCCGCGAGCTGGGCATCGGGATGGTCGCCTGCAGCCCCCTGGGCCGGGGCCTCCTCACCGGAGCCATCGCCGGAGCCGAGTCGCTGCCCTCCGGCGACGTGCGTCGTGCCCGCTTCCCACGCTTCGCCGAGGAGAACCTCGACGCCAACGTCGCCCTGGCCCGGCGTGTCGTGGAGCTGGCGGCGGCGCGCGGCGTCACCGCTGCGCAGCTCGCGCTGGCCTGGGTGCTCCACCAGGGTCCGGACACAGTCCCCATCCCGGGCACCACGCGCGTGGCGCGCGTCGAGGAGAACGCTGCAGCCGCCGAGGTCGAGCTCAGCGACGAGGAGGTGGCCCAGCTGGACGCCGCGGTGCCGCGCGGGGCCGTGCAGGGCCAGCGCCACTGGGACATGGCGGCGGTCAACCGCTGAGGGGCCGCCTCACGTCGTGCTGGTGTCAGCGGTGGGGCGGAGCGCCA
The DNA here is from genome assembly GCA_036844485.1 of Candidatus Dormiibacterota bacterium. Lineage (GTDB taxonomy): Bacteria > Chloroflexota > Dormibacteria > Aeolococcales > Aeolococcaceae > Aeolococcus. The sequence continues at coordinate 3,449 of DAIUFS010000005.1, forward strand.
CCTCCAAAGTGCGGCCGTCCTCGACGTAGCCGAGGACCCTGGCGATGCGCAGGGCGGGCCGGTTGTCCTCGAGCGCTCGAAACTGCGCTGCGCGGCTCTTGGCCAGAGCCTCAGAGGTGAGCGTGCTGACCATCGCGCTCCCGAACCCGAGGCCGCGGTGGGCGGGATGGGTGAGCACTCCGATGCTGGCGGGCAGCCCCCGGAACGGCGTGAGCGTGCCGGCGCAGACCAGCTCGGAGTGGACGAAGCACCCGTACTCGCGGCGGCCGGGCACCTCGAAGCCGGCGTCGACCCACTCCTCCCTGGTCACATGGCGCCGCAGCGCGGCTAGGGCGACAGCGTGGCCCGGGCCGTCGAGCCGGCGGCTGCCCCTGCCGTCGACCCGGCGGAAGGTCTCCTCGGTGGCGTAGCCGAGCCAGAGGGGGCCGTGGATGGCCGCCACCTCCTCGCCGTACAGGCTCCGGACGAAGGCACGGTCGAAGACCGCGGCCGAGGGCCAGGAGGCGCATGCCATGGTGGTGGTGCCGACCAGCGCCTGGGGGACCACGATGATGCAGCTGTCCTCCCGGCGGATGAGATGGACGCTCTCGCTGTGGGACGGCTCGGGATGCGATGCCACCACCACCTCCGCATCCCGCCACACCGACGGCTCGACGTCGAGCGCCGCCGTCCAGTGCTCGTCGAGGAGCTGGTGGATGTGGCTGCTGGCCTGCCGTGAGGGCATGGCAATCACTGTACGCCAGCCGACTCGCGGAACCTCGAGTGTGGGCCATCGATCGTCCGCCCGCTGTCCTTGCCCGCTGGCTAGCGTCGGGCAGCGCCGTGTATCTCATCGAAGCCTGCCCGGTGCCGACTCCGGCCGACGCGGAGAGACTTCTCGCAGACCTCTGGCAGCTCACCGCCGGGCGTGGCCTGGGACTGTTCCTGCTCGGAATCGGGGACCGTGTGATGCTGGGCGTCGCCGCTGCTCACTCGGGAATCGAAGCGACCGCAGCGTCGATGATCGCCGACCAGTGTGGAGGCTCCGTGGAGGTGGGCTGGATGGTCAGCGAGATGATCGACGCTGCCTCGGACGTCGCCGCGGTCAACCTGGTGCCCACCAACCGCCACATCGCGGTTGAGAGTCGCACCTTTGGCTGGCAGCGCACCGATCCGCTTCGCGGCACCTTTCTCGCACTGGTCAATGGCCCGCAGGGCGCCCTGGCGGGGGTGGCTCTCAGCCTCCGCGCGCTGCCAGATCTGGGGTTTGCCCTGTCTCTGGGGGTGTTTGCGGCCGGACCGGCGGCGGCAACGCAGGTCGCGCGAGTAGCGTCCACTTTCGGTGGGGTGGGAGTGCGCCTGCGCCGGCCGCTGCGCCAGCGGCGGG
>DAIUFS010000005.1:4824-64697 GCA_036844485.1 Candidatus Dormiibacterota bacterium
CGGCGGGCGGCCCGCCGGATGGCTCAGGGCGCGCTGAGGCGGCCCGCGTCGGTGCGCCGCGTCGAGGTGGTGGCCCTCTTCTGGCATCCTCCATTCGGGACCGACGCCGGCCTGACGATGACCTCCCCAGGCGAGGGTGCACTAGCTGGTTACCTGGCTCAAGGTCGAAACCCTTGACGCTGCCCTCCCACCCGCCTACCGTCTCCGCCCGTCTGGCGTCGGGCCGCACCGCCGAATTCTCAATCAACCTGCCTGGCGCCGGACGGGGCACGGACGAGGGTTGACGGGGAAGGGCGCGAACGATGAACCGGCGTCGCCTGGCTGCAGCTGTGTTGTTCAGCACGGTCATCGTGCTGGTGCTCGGCGTGATGGTCTACCTCCAGCAGGCGGGCGGCCAGCAGACGGTGACCGTGTACATCCTCAGGCACTCGGTGCTGGCCGGAAGCACCTACAGCGCCGACGACGTCGTTGCGGTGCCGGTGCACGCAGCGGAGGGTGACTTCAACTACGAGCACCGTTCAGCGGCGCAATACGCCGCCCGCTACACCGAGGACCTGCGGGGCAACGACATCCTGCGGGACGACGACCTTGTGGATCTCCGGGCGGAGGTGGAGATCGCGCTGACGCTGCAATCTCCCCCACCTCTTTCTGCCGGAGATCGCGTCGATGTGTTCGCAACCATGGGCGGGGGCCGCCAGGCACGTATCGGGCAGGCGATGACTGTGCTGACCGTCTCCGGCGGCGCGCTCACCATCTTGGTGCCCATCGACCAGGAGGAGGCCTGGATCTCGGTGGCTGCATCGAGCATTGCGTTGCACGGGGCTCGATCGGGCCAGCAGGCTGGCGCGGCTGTGCAGCCGCTCAGTCCGGCTGACGCCGTGAGCGGCCTGTGTGGATCGAATTGTTCGGGGTTGATCGGCGGCAGCCCCTCGCCATGAGCACGCTCATCGCGGTCTACACGACTCGAGCCGGACAGACGTCGACTCACTGGGCGGTGTGCCTGGCGTGGGCCTTGGCCGAACGCCACCGGGTGCTGCTGGTCGATTGCGACATGGAGGGCGGCACCATCGCCGACCTGCTCCTCCTGCGGACTGATGGCCGAGGTGTCGCCAACTGCTTCGGTGATCGTCCTGCAACCACGGCTCAGCTGGCTGACCAGGCCGTGGCCCATCCGGCGAGAGAACGACTGCACGTGGTTCCCGGACTGGCACGGAGCTACGGGTATGAGGTCAGCGAGTGTCTTCGAAAGCTGGCGCCGGCGCTGGCGGGTGCAAGCGCAGACGTGGTGGTGGCTGATCTCGGCCACCCGCTGTCGCATCCCGGGCTGCGTTCGCCGAGAGCCGCTGCTGAGGCCATCTGTTCCGTGTTCGGGAGGGCCTTCATCGTCATTCGCGACGATCCCGCTCTGCTGTCACGGAGCATCGCGGTCCTGCAGGCGGCGAGGCCGCCCCATGGCGAGCTGATCATCTGCCACCAGCACGGCCGTGCCTACCGCCGGGCGATCCTGGAGAGCCTGCAGCACAACCTTCCCGAGATGGCGATCCGCGACGTATGGCAATGGGACGAGGCGCGGGCCGCGAGGATGGCCGAGAGCGGAGTGCCGGCGTCGTTGCTCGGCGTGATCGCGGACCTCAACATCGTGCCTGTGAGCGCGTGATGCCTCCAGCCACCGACTCCGCCACCACCGAGCTCCGGCACTCGGCCATGTCGGCGAACCCAGAGGTGCCGGTCACCAGGTGGCCGGAGATTGCCTCCGAGGAGCTCGAGGTGGCTCAGGCCATCGCTGACGCGGTGATCCGAGGGCGCGGCGGGGAGCCGGCATCCGTGCTCCATGAAGAGCGGCTGCACACTGATGTTTCTGCCGTGATCGAGCGGGCCATCGCCTCGCCATCCACCAGCGGCCTGCCACTCGCCGTGGTCAGTGAACTCTCCGCCAACCAGGGATATCGGGACGTTGCCCGCCGCAACGCAGCCATCCTGGCCTCGCACCTCTGGCCACTGTCGCTGCTCATCTACGGCGCGGACCTGGAGAACATCACGTGCCTGGGGCACGACCACTGGCTGGTGAGCCTGGTTGGACGCAAGCTCTCACTGGTTGGCAACAGTCCCTTCGCCAGCGATGAGGATTGCATCGAGTTCTTTCGACGCGCGGTGCGGCTTCGCGGTGTCACCGGCGATCACAGCATCACGGACGCGGCACCAATCGCCGAAGCCAATATCGGCAGTGTCGCGCGACTGTGCGTCGCCAAGCGCCCCGCCGTGTCGGGACAGGCGGCACTCAAGGCGGCAATCCGAATCCCGGCGAGGTCCAAGGTGCGCGACCTCGACGACTACGTGCACGCCGCGGTGATGCCGGAGGGGATGGCGCGCTTCATCGGAGCTTGCGTCGACGCGCGCGTGAACCTCATGATCGCCGGGGGCACGAGCACTGGGAAGACCACCCTGATGCGCGTTCTGTGCGGCATGGTCCCGCCCAGCGAGCACTTGGTGGTGGTCGAGGACGGAGCGGAGCTTCATCTGGACCAGGATCGTGGCGACGGTCATCCGTGGCACACGCTGACCTCGGCTCTGTCGACAATCCCGTCGGTTCGCGCGGAGGTGGAGGCCGGTCAGTTGACAATGTTCGACCTGGTGCGTCACGCCCTGCGTTTCCAGCCGGACAGGCTGATTCTCGGTGAGTCCCGCGGCGAGGAGATGGCCGCCGTGTGCAAGGCTCTGATGACCGGGCACGATGGTTCCATGACCACAATCCATGCCGAGGACGCCGAGCTGGCGCTGGACCAGGCGGTGCAGTACGTCATGGAGAACCGTCGTTTCACGGGCAACGAGAAGATGGCCAAGCGCGTCGTCGAGCACGCCATTCACCTGGTGCTGCACCTCGCCAACCAGGACGGACGCAGGCGCGTCACCGGCATTCTTGCGGTCGAGCGCGGTGGCAATCACAAATGGATCTATCGTCAGACCGACGGAGGTGGCTGGCGACGCATGACCGAGCTCGTAGGCAACCTCAGCCGCCTCGGATCACGATTGCACGCTCATCTGCAAAGTGACGAGATTCCGGTCCCGTGACTCTGATCAGTGTCGGCCTGAGCGGGACGCAGTTCGTCGGGTTTCTGGTCGTCATCGCGTGCGCCTGTGGTGCTGTGGCAGCCATCCTCGACCTCGACATCCACGCTCTGGGGCGCGACCGTGCCCCGTCACCCCTCCTGGAGCGCGAGCGCGACCTCGCCGCCAACCTCGGATGGCGATGGCGGAGTTGGGTCACCGTCCGCCTCGCTCTGATCGCAGCCGGGGTGGGACTGGGACTCCTGTCGCGCATCTGGATCCTGGTTCTCATCGGCGGCCTGCTCGGCGTTTTCGGGTTTCGGTTCGCCCTGGCCGGCCGCGCGGCAACCCGTCGGCTGCGCGTCGAACGAGCCTTTCTGGGACGTTTGCGCGACCTCCGCGATCGGATGGCGATTGGCAACCAGTCTCTCGACACGGCGCTCCAGGAGATCGGTCGCAACCCCGGCCCCGAGCTGGAATACGTTCTGGCGCCGTTGGCTCGCGGGGGCTCGGTTCTCGATAACATCGTGGCTGTGGGAGCGCGCGCGCGCTCGCCCGTGGTCGAGTACGCGTGCGCAGTCCTGCTGTGGACGCGCAGCCGCAGCCTGGACGCGCTCATCGAGGCGATCGATGAGCTTCTTCTGCCGGTAGGTGAAGCACAACTGGCGGTTGAGGAGGAGGCCTCGGTCACCCTCACGCAACAGCGCGCGGTCACCATCGCCATGTCGGTCTTGATGCTCGTCATGTTCGCGGTGATCGTGCGTGTGGATACCTTCCGCGCCTTTTACCAGTCGTTGGAGGGCAACGTGGTGCTGGTCATGGTGGTGCTGATCTTTGCCGCGCTGGTCGGACTTCTGGGTGTCATCGTCCGAGTGCGCGGCTGGACTCGTTGGGATCTGCGTCGCCTCGCCGAGGAGCAGGAGAGACTCGGTGCCCAATGACCTCTGGCCGTATGTCCTTCTGACCATCGCCGTGGTGGCCCTGTGGGCGCTGGGACTCGCGCGTCTGGGCTTCCTGACGGGCGCCGACGTCCGCGCCTGGCGCCGGCTTGCCGTCCTGCGCGGCTACAGCCGGCCGCAGACCAGGTTGGAACGTGCCGCGGGACGGAGCCCGGTGCTGCGCCGGCTCCAGGAGGAGCTCGATCTCCGTCGTCTCCTGGCTGTTGCCGATCGCGATGAAACCGATACCGCCTTCCTCGCCCGCACGGTCTTCCTCGCCCTGCTGGCCATGACCGTGACCCTGGTGGTGGATACCGGCACGCGCCTCGGTGCCGGAGACTTCATCGTGTCTCCGTGGATCGCGGCCCTCATTGCCATGTTGGTCGTGCTGCTCCGCTTTTCTGCCCTCCGGGCCGCAGCACGGCGACGGCGGGAGAATGCTGACCGCACCCTCGGCGACATGATGATGCTGGTTGCCATCATGACCGACGGTCGCGGCCTCCAGGTCGAGGACGCCGTGCGGATCCTGGCAAGGTGTGTGAGATCGTCCGACTTGCGCAGCCTCGTCGAGGGCGGCTGGCGGCGGCTCATCCCCTCTCAGCCACGCAGCACGGCCGATCTGTACCGGGCAATCGGCACCGAATACCGGCTCATGCAGTTCACGCTGGTCTCTGACGCCCTCAGCACAACCAACGTCGGAGTCGCCGAGCGGGACACCTACACGCGTGTGGCCCAGGCGGTCTACCAGCAACGCCTCACCGAGGCGAGGATGCGTGCGGCGAGAGCGCGAATCCTGGTGACCTTGCCGGTGGCCGGGATGCTCGTACCCCTGCTGCTGCTCCTCGGCGCCCCCACCTTTCAGAGCATCACCGTGGGCCTCGGGGGCGGCTGACGTGGTGGTGCACCGCTTGCTCAGCGCCGCCGCCCTGATCGGCCTGACAGCCGCGCTCGCAGTCGTCGCCGGTTGGCCGGACGTTGGTCGAAGTCTGGATCTGGTGACCGGCCGCACCGTGACGGGCGCAACCGAGTTCGCCGTCATAGGCTTGCTCTGCTGGTTGATGCTCGCCGTCATGTCCGTCTTGGCGACTGTGGACGCTCTGCGACGCGCATCACGGCAGTCCGGCATCTTCACCCGATGGCTGTGGTGTTTGGTGATTCTTACCGCGGGAAGCACTCTGCTCGTCGCCGGGATCGCTCGGCATCAGAACCAATATCGGGTGTGCTGTGCCAATGCAGACACCGCTCAACAGGCGGAGCAACTTGTCCACTGAAGCCCGAGGGCTCGCCTTCATCTCGCTGCTCCGCGATGAGGTCGAGGCGCAAGCGCTCGCGTACCAGCTGGAGCGTGTCTCTCGCCCCTCCGCCAGAACCCCGATGGTGTTCCTGGTCCCCGGTGTGCGCGGCCTGGACTTCTTTGCCTCCACCGCCAGCCAGCCCGCGGTCGACCGCTGGTGGGCCAGCCATGTGCCGCCATCAGCGATGCCCGTCTACCTGCTCCGCCACGAGCACGGCCTGGCCGAATGGTTGGGCGGTTTGGACGGCGTATTCATGGTGGCGGCGCACCAGTCGGCGGCAGCCGCCTACTCCTCTTGGACGGTCATCGACGCCGACCACGAATCAGCACCATCGGCACTCGCGAACGCAGCGATCGGCCGTTTTGGGATGCCTCCCGAGCCGGTTCAGCCCTCGGTGGCCGACATCTTCGATCGCACCGCCGCACCAATGATCGCCGCAGCCACCTCTGCCGGCAGCGCTGGCTCCGGCCGTCCCCGGCTTCCAACTCTGCTGCGTATCGACGGCGCTGAGGAGTCGGAGCCAGGCGGGGCTTCCGTGGCTGCCCCCGATCCCTTCGACCTCCTCGCCGCCGAGAGCGCTCGCAGCGAAGCGCAATCGCCCTCCATGGTCTCCCACAGCGACGGGGGGTTCCGCCGGCCCCGGTCTGCAGCGGCGGGCATCCGGTCGCGGCTGCCACTGCTGGCCCGGCGCAGCAAGCCGGGCATGACGGACGCCGCCCTCGCGGCCCTCCTCGTCAATCGCGCTCCGACCCTGGTCGTCCTCGGATCGCGAAAGGGCGGCGTGGGCAAGACCAGTCATGCGGCGGGAATCGCCATCGCTGCCGGTGGAGTGCTCGACTCGGTCGGCCACCAGGCCGCGCTCGTCGACGCCAACATCGCCAACCCGGATGCGTGGGGCCAGCTCAACCTCCCCGCGCACGCGGCGACGGTGCGCGACGTGGCAGCTGCGCTCGGCAACGGCACCGAGCCGCCTCTCCCCATCCATGCGGCCACGCCGGCCCTGGCCTGCTATCCGGAGCGGCGCGACGGCGCCGAGTACAGCCGCACCGATATCCGACGGCTGGCAGCGCACCTGCGCGCCCGGTACACGTTCGTCGTGGTGGACATGAGCAACCGACTCCCGGATCCGACCGGCGGACCCGAGGCCACGGTGGCGGCGTACTGGCTGGAGGAGGCGGACGCGCTCGTTCTGCCGACGGCGACGAGCCGGCAGGACTTCAACGGCGTCCTCGACTATCTCGACGTGTCCGACCTTCCGCCAACCGTGGTCCCCTGCATCGTGTCCTCGGCCCGTCGCAATCGACGTCACCCCATGACCCGGCAGTACCTCGACTCGATCACCGCGCGTGTGCAACGGCTGATCGAGCTTCCCGACGAAGCCGACAGCGTTCGCTTGGCAAGCATGGAAGGAGCCGCTGTGCAGGACCTGTCGCCGAGGATGCGCCGCGCCTACCGTGATCTCACCGAGGCGGTCGCACGACTGCCGGCGCGCGGGCGCCGATGAACCTGGCGCGGGCGATCCGCGGGCGCCGTATTGGTGCGGACGACGATGCGCGACGCAGCCAGCGGGTGGCTGAGGTGTTGGGACTTATCGAGCGCTTCGTGTACGACCTCGGACTGCTCATCGCCGGTTGCGTCGTCGACCTCCATACCTACGTGGAGATGTCCGCGGCCTCGCGCTTGCGCAGCGCGCTCGAACCGGCTCGGACCGTTGTGGGGATGGTGCGCCCCGATTTCGGTGAGTACGCGCAGGTTCGAATCGAGGGCGACCTCCTCGACCTGTCCGCATCGGTACGGGCCGTGGTTGAGTTCGACGATCGCTCCACGCGTTCGGACGGCCCGGGAGGTTCGGTGGCCAGGTCGCGACGGCGGATTCGGGTGCGGCTGGTCCTCGATCCGGGGATAACCACGGTTCTCGACCACCGCATCGAGGTGATGTGATGTCTGGTGCCCGGGAGCCCGGCGTCATCGATCGTCGTCCGCAGAACCTTCCGGTGCCGCTGGGTGGGGACGCACCGGTTCGGGCACACCGCTCGCAGCGACGCCGACACATCCGAGGGCGCGCCGGGTTCCTCGTCGCCGGTGCCGGAGTCACCTGCGCCGCGCTGGGTCTGGGGCTACTTGCCGCCCCCGCGGCCACCGCGGCATCGCTGCTCGGGGACCGCGTCGAAATAGGCAGCATGGTGCTGCGCGAGAAAGGCCAGATCGGTGGATCCCATGCGATTGTCTATTCGGGCGACGCATCCTACGTTCTGACCGAACATGGCGACGGGTCGGCGACGGCCGCGGCAGCGTGGGTGTCTTCGGGGGTGAACCTCTCCGGGGTATGCACCCTCAGGCCAGTGGAGGCTCGGCTGATCGACGAGTGCACCTTCACGATGAGCAGCGGGCAGCTCACGTCCGTCGACGTGCTCGACCCCGCTCGAGGCCAGGAGTGGCAGCGGACGTACGACGATGGTGTGCGCGCCTCCATCGTGGTGTCACCGGACGGTGCCGCAATCCCGGTGCCGTTCCCGATCGGGCGCTAGCGGCTGCAGCGGCCCGGGGAAGCGGAACATCCCGTCTCTGGCAGGATGGAGGAGCCATGACCGACCCGTCGCCGGATCTCACATGACCGCCAGCTCCATCCTCCTCGTCGTCGCCGTCTTCCTCGCCAGCGCGGTGGAGATGGTGGAGGCGGCCACCATCGTGGGCGCGGTCGGGGTCACCCGCGGCTGGCGCGGAGCCCTCCTCGGGGTGGGCGCGGGGCTGCTGGCGCTGGGGGTGGTCGTCGCCGCCCTGGGGCCCGCCCTCACCGCCATCCCCCTCAGCGCGCTGCGCCTGGCGGTGGGCGGGCTGCTTCTGGTCTTCGGGCTGGGATGGCTGCGCAAGGCCATCCTCCGCGCTGCCGGCCTCAAGGCCCTCCACAACGAGACGGAGACCTTTCGCGAGCAGCGCGAGCTCGCCCGCGAAGCGGCCGTGGCCGCCGGCCGCCTCGACACGTACGGGTTCACCCTGAGCTTCAAGGGAGTGCTTCTCGAGGGCCTGGAGGTGGTGTTCATCGTCATCACCTTCGGCAGCAACCAGGGCGGCATCGGGCTGGCCGCGCTCGGTGCTCTCGCCGCCGCCGTGATCGTCCTGGGCACGGTGGTGGTGGTGCGGGCACCTCTGTCACGCGTGCCGGAGAACACCATGAAGTTCGTCGTCGGCTGCTTGCTCACCTCCTTCGGCACCTTCTGGGGAGCCGAGGGGGCCGGCGTCACATGGCCGGGCGCGGACATCGCACTGGCCGTGCTCATCCCGGCGACGGTGCTGATCAGCGTCGCCATGGTCGCGGCCCTGCGTCGCACCACGGGGGCTGCGGCTGTCACGCAACCCGGTGCCGCGTGATGCGGCACGTGCGCGCCTTCGTCCTGTTCTGGTGGGACTTCATCGTCGGCGACGACTACCGGATCGCGCTTGGGGTGGTTGTCCTGCTCACGGCCACCGCCCTGCTCAGCCGAGCCGGCGTCGCGGTGTGGTGGCTTCTGCCGCTCGGCGTGGTGGCCATGCTGGCGGTGTCGGTGTTCTCCGTCGCCCGCGACCGTCGCGGTCAAGGCAAGGGATGACCGGTGCGGTCAGGGCGTCCGCTGCCGAGCGCGTGAGCGGCGCACCGCCGCGCGGAGCGGCGCCGTCATTCGCCAGCTTCGGGACTGGGTCAGGCTCTCCAGCCTCGACTCGGCGCGTTGCAGCAGGTCACGCAGCTCGCTGAGCTCCTCGCCGCTCCCCTCCGGAATTCGCGGCACCACCGGTGGCTGCGTGGCGATGCCCTTGGCGAACACGAAGATGAACTCCCCGTCGTCGTCTCCGTAGCAGGGGATAAATTCCAGCGGCTCGAGGGACAGGTCACCCTCCTTGCAAGCCGCCACCAGGAACTCAAGGAACGTGTCCGGCCTGAAGACGTGGAAATGGATGCTGTAGTCGAGCTCCATCAGCTCGCGCACCCGCGCCGCCATGCCGGCGGCGTCCAGCTTGGGCATGCCGGCGACGTGCGCCTCGACGTTGTGCACCCAGTCGCGAAAGTGCTCTTCGCGGGCGGCGTCGGGCCCGTTGCGATACTCGTCAACGACGTGGGCGATCGGCGTGATATCGCGGAACCTGTCGAAGCTCACACGTGGCTCGGGCAGCGCGACGTAGAGAACGCCGCCCGGACGCAGGACCCGCACCATCTCCTTCAACCCTCGTATGGGATTGTCGAGATGTTCGATCAGATGATTGGCGATCACGAAGTCGAGGGAGCCGTCCGGGATGGCGCTGAGATCGTGCGCGTCTCCGATGATCGACACCGGTGCGAGGTTCTCGTTGGCGAGCTCGGGATAGTGTCGCCGGAGCTCTTCGCTCCGCATGCGATCGACGTAGCGCACGTCAACGTCCGGTGGCAGGTGCAGCGGCTCGTGAAGGGCGCCGATCTCTATCCCGGACCCGCTCACCCACCGCGCCGCGCGCCAGCGTTTCCCCGCTTTCATTGACGGCCCCGATCCCTCCCAGCACTGATGGTCGGCGATGCTAACACCGGGTGCCCGGCCTACTCGACAGCTTGGAAGGGCGGCGGTCGCCGGGGCATGGCCGCACTGGCCGGGCACGGCAACCTCGACGGTCAGAACCCTATGGGACGGCTCTGACGCGGTGGGCTCAGGGGAACGCCCAGACTCCGATCAGCCGTCGTGCTGGGGTTCCCCCGCAGTGACCAGCTCGCCGTTGGCCTCGCCGACGCCGGCGGATTCCCCGGGCCTCGGCTCCTCGCTGTCGTCGAGGTCCTTGCCGCCGCTCATGTTGATGCTCCCGTTGAGAGTGGCGCCGTCATCGACCTTGAGACGTGCGGCGGAGGCGTCACCGTGAAGACTGCCGGAGCCGCTCAGCGAGAGGCGCCTGCTGCTGGTGACGTTCCCCTTGACCTGTCCGCGAATGTCGATGTTGCGACCCTCGATGGCGGCCACCACCGTCGCGGACGCCTCGACGATCACGTCGCCGGCCGCAAAGATCTCACCCTCCACTGCACCGCCAATGGTGACGCCGCTGTCGGTGCGCAATGTCCCATTCAGGGAATCATTGGGTCCGAGCACGATGGGGCCGCCGGTGCCGCCGGCGTTGCCGCGCTGGCGCCCGGCACGGATGCCCGGGGTCTCAATAGCCATCTTTCACCACTCCCAGCGTGAGCACGGCTCGAGTGAGGGGTGCTCTCCTGCCCAACCGCTACGATTCTAGCGCTCCTCGCTCCTGGAGGATCGCACGGAGTGTGACGATGGGCAGCCCGAGTTCGCGCGAGACCGCTGGCTATGACCGCGCGCTCACCGGCTTCCTGCATACGCTCGCCGACCATGACGACCAGTGGGAGGGGGGGCTTCATCGGGAGGTTGCCACCCGCCTGGTGGACCTCACCGGCGCCGAGGCCGGCGAAGCGTGCCTCGATATCGGAGGCAGTGCGGGGATCGTCACCACCGCCCTGAGTAGAGCGGTGGGGCCTGATGGGTGGGTGGTCACCACCGACATCAGCGAGCCTTCTATCGAGGTCGCGCGCTCCCGAGCGACCGGTCACACCCATCTCGTGAAGATGACCGCGGACGACGTGATCTTTCGCGACCACACCTTCGACGTGGTGGTGCTGTCTCGGTCGATTACCCACGAGGCCGATCCGCACTCGGTCATCGCCGAAGCCAGCCGCGCCCTCAAGCTGGGTGGACGGCTGGCCTTGTTCTGCCGCCGACGCAGCCTGGCCACTCCCGCCGAGCAGGCGTTCCTCGATGAGCTGGCGGTGTTCGTGCAACACCACCCGGTCAATCTGCCCCATCAGTTCCTGGGGTACCCAGGGTTGGCCGATCGAACAGAGGTGGAAGGGGCGCTGATGGCTGCGGGATTCGACAAGGTCACCTTTGGCGACGTGGTGACCGGTGGACGGGCGGACGACTCGGCCTCGTGGAACCGCGAAATGATGCGCTGCTGGCCGGCGGCCGCCATCCTCCTCCGCGGGCTGGGTGCCACCAAGCGTCTGCAGTTCGAGGGGCAGATCGAGCGAATCATGGCAACGCTGGGCGACGAGGCCTTCCGCTATCACCATCCCTACCTCCTGGCGACCGGGATCAAGATACGGGATCAGCCGTCAGCCGTCGCGGTGGTGCTGCCCGGCGGGACGAGAGCCCTGCCACTGGGAAACCGGCATCGCGGCGGTGGCGAGGGTGATCCCCACGAGGAAAGCGACAGTCGTGACAACCACGCGACGGCGTGAGCCGGGAACGCGCGCCGGGGTGGCCACCCGCGACGGCGCCACATCGGCCGCAACCTCGGCGGGCGTGTCCCAGAGATGGGCCAGCAGGTGCAGGCCGAGGGCGCCTGTGAAGATGATGGCCGCGCCATTGTGGATGGTGCTCCACGGCCCGAAGCGATTCGCGCCGAGCAGCATCTCGACCCCACTGAGGAAGAGCACCACTGTCGACAGCACCAGGATCGGCGCGGTGATGCGCGGCATGGGATGCGGTGGGCCATCCTCACGGAACCCTCGGTCGCCACGGTAGTACCGCACCGCGCGCCAGCCCGTGCCGGCAAGTTTGAGGACCAGCAGAGGAATGAGCAGCAGGCCGCTGAAGTAGTGCACCCGCCACAACACATCGAGGTTCAGCGCCGTCGCGTACGGCACCGGAAGCAGCACAAGAAGAGCCAGTCCCGTCATCGCCACCAGGCGCGCGTTGGCCGCCCTCGCGTGGCGCGGACGGTGCGCCGCGAACGGTCGCACCCCGTAGAAAGCGAGCAGGTCCACCGCCGCCTGCGTCAGCGGATCCGCTGGCGTGCCCCCACCTCCGCCTGGTCGGCCGGGGCGAGGTGATCCCTTCCATCCCTGTGGCATGTGGGCACTCTACCCAGCCAATCTTGGAGTCCCCTGGGAAGGCATGCTCGGCAGGAAGCACCACGGACTGACCGCTCGTCCTGATCACGGCCATCGAAGGCGCTGCGGGCGAGCCGGCGCACCCCAATAGGCCATCCGTCACTCCATCGTTCGGGTGATGTGGTCTCACGCCCCCGCGTACCAGGTCCCGCCCTCCGATCTGATGTGGCCGCCACGACTCCGTCATTCCGCCTTTACAAGTGGTCACTGGACCGTGAGCGAAAGGTGGCGAGCATCGCATCCCCAGCCGCCAAGGTGTGACGAACCGCTCCTTCGGCGGCCCAGGAGGCCAAGCAGATCTTTCTTCCGTTCCAACGTGTCACCACTCGGGTTGGTGGCGTTCTGGTGGCACCGGGTATAGTTCTGGCCATACTTGGCGCGTCGATGACGCTGTCTCCAGGGACGGTGCACGCGTTCGGCAAGGTCGCCTACAGCCAGGTGCCCGAATCGCTGATCGCCAGCGGGGCGGCGAGCCTACCCGTTGGCTACGGCAGCGGAAGCAACTTCTGTGCCAGCGTCTCAGGCACTGTCAGCGTCAACGGGCGCCCGCAGACCATCACCGGCGCAAACCTTGTGGGCAGCGGCGGTGTATCTGCGCAGGTCGACAAGGTGTACGCGTGTAGGCCGGCCGAGGGTTACGCGTGGAGCAACGATGCCATCGAGGGCGATTTCCAGTGCACTGAGCTCAGCGTTCGCTATTTGTGGGACGTCTACGGGATCGGCGCCGTTGGCGTTCGTTCCGGGTACTCATTGGTGTCCGACGTCAAGGCACAATTCCCCAACATTCAAGTCGGTACGCCCGGTCCGCGCAACCTTCCCCTTCCAGGTGACGTGCTCAGTATGGGTGGAGGAGCCGCCTCACCCAATGCAAACCCCAACGGCCATACGGCTGTCGTCACCTCCGTCAATGTCGATACCAATCCGCTGAGCCCCACGTATGGCAACGGAACCATCACCGAGGTCGAGGAGAACGGCAGCAGCACGGGATGGGATCAGCTCACCGTCTCGAACTGGTCGATCTACTTTGGCGACCCCAGCACGGTCAACCAGCCGATGAACTACTACTACCCGGACATCTCCTGGCTCGAGATGTCGACGGCGGGGACCCCGCCGGCGTTCACCGCTGCGAACCCTCCTGCAGTCGTCACCGCCGGGATGTCGCCGACGTACACATTCGCTGCCAGCGGCGACCCCCTGCCGGTGTTCGCAGTCCAGAGCGGCGCCCTGCCCCTCGGTCTCCAGCTCAACACGGCCGGCGTCCTGACCGGCGCCGCTACCACCGCTGGTGCCTCGTCCTTCTCGGTCGCAGCCAGCAACCGCGCGGGATCAGCGGTCACCCCCAAGCTCACCATCGTCACGCCGGCGGCCCAGCTCCATGCGGACGTCAACGGTGACGGGAAATCTGATCTCATCGCGGTCAGCGACACAACGACGTCTGTGATGCTCTCCAACGGGCCGGGCTTTGGTCCCGCCACATATTGGTCGACAACGCCCTTCTACGGCTCGCGTGGGACATTCGCCGCCGACGTCAACGGCGATGGCAAATCCGATCTGGTTACCGTCGACGAGACCGCCACCTGGGTGATGCCGTCGACGGGATCGAACTTTGCTGCGCCACAGAAATGGTCCTCCACCCCCTTCTACGGGTCGCGGGGCACTTTCCTGGCTGATGTCAACGGGGACGGCCGCACCGACCTGGTCGCTGTCAACGACACCTCAACCTGGGCGATGCTCTCGACGGGGTCTGGATTTGGTCCACCGCAGCTCTGGTCGACGACGGCCTTCTACGGCACGAAGGCGACCTTCCTGGGCGATGTCAACGGAGACGGCAAGTCCGATCTGGTCGCCGTGGACGATACGGCCACATGGGTGATGCTCGCGACGGGCTCCGGGTTCGGTACGCCGCAGCAATGGTCGGCGACTCCGTCTTCTGGCACCCGCGGCACCTTCCTTGCCGATGTCAATGGAGATGGCAAGTCCGACCTGGTCGCGGTCAACGACACCAGCACGTCGGTGATGTTTGCGCTCGGCACCGGTTTTGGGCCGCCGGTAAGGTGGTCATCGGACAGCTTCTATGGCAGCAGAGCCACATTCATGGCTGACGTCAGCGGCGGTGGCAAGGCGGATCTCGTTGCCGTCAACGACAATTCAACCTGGGTGATGCTGTCAATGGACTCGCGCTTTGGCCCCGCTCAAACCTGGACGTCGACGCCTTTCTTCGGCTCGCAGGCGACGCTGTCCGGCGACGTCAACGGCGACGGCAGGTCGGATCTGGTTGCCGTCAACGGCAATTCAACCTGGGTGATGCTGTCCACGCCGTCGGGATACGCTGCACCGGCCCTCTGGTCATCGACCCCGTTCTACGGCACGAGGGGCACCTTCCTGGCCGACGTCAACGGCGACGGCAAGGCTGACCTGATTGCCGTGAACGACAATTCCACGTGGGTCATGCTGTCCAATGGGCTCGGCTACGGGCCCCCCCAGCAGTACTCCTCCGGCCCGTTCTACGGTTCCAGGCACACGTTCCTCGCGGATCTCAACCATGACGGCAAAGCTGACCTCGTCGCCGTCGACGACGCCTCGACCCGGGTGATGCTGTCCACCGGGACCGCCTTCGCGCTGCCAACGGTGTGGTCGCAGAGTCCGTTCTACGGCACGAGGGGCACCTTTCTGGCCGACGTCAACGGCGACGGCAAGGCTGATCTGGTGGCGGTCAACGACAGCTCGACATGGGTGATGGCGTCGACCGGCACAGGCTTCGGTCCGCCGACCGCATGGTCTTCCACCCCCTTCTACGGCGCGCGAGCGACACTGCTCGCGGACGTGAACGGAGATGGCAGGGCCGACTTGGTCGCTGTCAACGCCACGAGTACGTGGGTGATGCTGTCCAGCGGTGCTGGGTTCGGCGCGCCGAGGCTCTGGTCGACTAGCGGCACCACTGGTTCGCTAGGAACGTTCGCGGCGGATGTCAACGGCGACGGTTTGATGGATCTGGTGAGCGTCAACCCTCACGGTACCATCGTGACCCCGGCAACGAGCCCGTCGTTTGACCCCCCAACCGGCTGGTCGGCGCGGCCATTCACGGGTACAAAAGCGATCCTTTAGCGCGTACGAGGCGTGAGAGCCCTAAAGAGCTCGGCGTATGACTCACCGTAGTTCTGCTGCCAATGTGCTCCTAGAATAGTGTCACGCGCGCTTTCGCCCGCGGCCCTCCGTGCGTCGGATGGCAGCGCTAGGAGCCTGTGCATCGCCGCGACGAGTGCGTCCATGTCGCGCGGCGCGAACAACCAGCCGTTATCGCCGTCCTCAATAAGCTCCGGAATTCCAAATACATCGGCCGATAGAACCGGGACGCGGAATGCCATCGCTTCGAGCATGGAACGGGGGAGGGACTCAATGTCGGAGGCGGAAACGAGGACGTCGGACAACGCGTACCAGTCCCAGATATCGGTCGTGGTCGGGACGAGGCGGAGGCGCGACCCCACCCCGGCTGCGTTGGCCAACTCCCGAAGCGCTTCGGAGTACGACTGGGATGCGCTCCCCAATAGGACGAGCATGACATCCGGGTGCTCCGATCCGACCTCGACGAAAGCCTCCGCTAGTCCGGGAATGGACTTTCGCTTATCGTCAGGCTGCCCGACTGCCAGCAGCACTGTAGCCTGCGCTGAAATGTCGTGTGCTCGTCGCGCTGCATCCCTGTCGAAGGTGCTCGCAAACGCATCGATAGCTTTGACATTGACCCCGTACGGGATCATCAAACGCCGATCAGAATCTGCGTACCTCGCGAAGAGGTCACTCGTCGCACGAGCCTCGAAGACCAATCGGGTCGCCCCGGCGAGGCAGTTCTTCATGCGTTCGCGGATGTACGGATCCCAGCCATCTTGACCGTAAAATACATTGAGCCAAGCCTCGACGGCGTAGCTCTCGTGGATGGCCCAGACGGTGGGAATCCCGAGCCGCTCCGCTGCATCCGCTGCTGGCAGCTCGGCGAGAGTGTTCACCAGCACGAGGCCGGCGCCTGTGCCTCGTATGATCATCGAGAGCTCGCGCACCTGGCCCTCGTAGCTCGCCGCATCCCGGGGTGGGGTGCGGCCGGAAACGATAACGTCGATGCCCAGTTGTTCGAGCTCAGCACGCAACACCCCACCGGAAGGCGAAACCACGGTGCAGGAGCCGAGTGTCGGCGCCAGCTGTCTGAGCAGCTCCTGAAGGTACAGCTGGCCGCCACCGAGACTGAGTTGGTGAGTGAAAACCATCACTCGGGAACCACTCTGCTGGGGCCACCCCGGGACGGATTGAACGGCATGCACCGTCCGCAACCGCGAGACCCTGCTCCATTCAGCCTCGGTGGCCGAGCTCATGTTCGGTGAGAGGCGAACCGAGCGTGGCTTGCTGCGAACGGATGTCCCGTTCCCTGCACTGGCGACGACGACAACCTCGCGCCCTTCGCCTCCCTGGGCATCGACGGGCTCGGAGTACTCGAAGCCCGCGAAGGGGCCAAAGCGTTCCTTCGCAGCCTCGACGTCGAACCGCGGCAGGCGTAGACGAGCGCGTCCAGCCACGCAACCGTCGACCTCCACGTCCACGCGTGAGGGGTAGCGACCCTCAACGAGGGCGACACCGCGCACGGTGAGGAGGCCATCGGAGATCACCTGGCCATCGGCGGGGCTGTCGAGCAGGACACCCGACCCGATCAAACGGAGAGTTCGATCGAACAGTGTCGCCACCTCCCCATGCCGGCCCGTTGCCACCACCTGTACGGAGACGTCCAGGTCGGGCCAGGCGGCGAGGTCGACGGTGCAGCTCCAGCCACAGTCGGATGAGGCCTCAGGCTCGTTCAGATTCTCGGGGACGTCGGGCCGGGAGAGGCCCAGCTGCGCGGCAAGCCGCTTCTGCCCACCCACGATGATCTCGACCCTGGCCGGGGTGTCCGACCCGTCGAGCGCCCAGCCGCGGAAGTCGACGAGGAGCGCCCGCCACACCTCGTCGTCGGTGGGCTCGTCGACAACACCTCGGACCGATGCGAGCTCAGTCGATCGCTGGCGAATGCGGCGGCCGAGCTCGCGAGCCCGACGGATCGGCGCCCGAACAAGTTCAGTTCTCATTCGGGCGCGGTGGGCATTCGGCGTGCCGTCACGTTGAAGCCCAGCGGGAGCAGTGCTCCATTATCCAGAGGCGACAGCGCCGAGACGGCTCTCGCGACACCTGCGAGTGCGTTGGCGGCCGTGCGTCGCCGGCCGTCGAGTCCATCGGCATTCGACCCCTCCATGAGCCACGACGGGACGATCTGCATCAGTTGTGCCAGTGTGGTGAAGTAATCACCTCGGTTGCTGATCTCGATGTCCGCGAATCCCGCGATCTCCAGCAGCATCCTCAGGGCTGATGGCGTGTATCGATAGAAGTCGTTCGGCATCTCATGGAGTATCCATACGAAGGGAACGGTCAGCACCAGGCTGCCACCCGGTCGCAGGACCCTTGCCACCTCGGCCAGAGCCCGGTCGGGTGTGCTGATGTGCTCGAGCACCTCCGTCATGAGGACTGCGTCGACAGAGCGGTCGTGCAACGGGAGGTTGTCTGCCGAAGCATGGATGTCCGAATGCCGCGCGCCCTCGTGAATCGAGTGTTCCCAGTCGATGGTTACATAGTCGGCGTGGTGAAATAGCTCTCGATATGGAGCGTCTCCAGCTCCGACGTCGACGACGCGAGCTCCGCGAGGGATGGTCTGCGCGACCTCAGCGACGAAACTCGCGATTCCATCGCGCACGTATGGGGCTTCCCGATTGAAGCCCTCCAGGCTTTCGGAGAAGGGGTGCGTACGCTTGCTGCTCGCAGCGCTCATTTGGGAGCTCGCCCACCCCGCTTCGCGAAGCACCTCCAGAGCTTGGTCGAGCGCCGAGAGGTCCAGCCTCGTTGCGGCCTTGCTTTCCGCGTTCTCGTCATCGCGCACGCGGAACACGTAATCCATCAGGGTCGCTTTGGTCCCGCCCTGTCCTGTAACGACAATCTGCACGTGCACATCGGGGTCCGGCCACCCGATTAGGTCGACGGATCCCGCCCACCCGCACTCGGAGGAGGCTCCCGGCTCACCGAGGTTGACAGGGACGTCCGGGCGACGAAGGCCGAGTTGAGCGGGACCGCCGCGCTGGCGACTGACCAGGATCTCTACGGCAGACGGAGGTCGGAGTCCGTCGAGCGCCCAACCGCAGAAGGCGGTGTGCTCACCCCGCCGAAGATTCGCCCCTTCCGGCTCGTCAACACAGCCGCGGATCAGTCCCTCGACCGATGCGCGCGTCCTCGTCCGAGAAACTCGTGCTCGAACGCGGTGGGCCAGCCAGGGCATCGAGGCATTCTCGTCCAGGGCGGGGTCTAGCTGCTTCGGCTGGCGATCGCGTCGATCGTTGAGCACCCCACATCTCGCGCGTCCCAGGTCTTCTGCAACCCATCTTCCAGAGATGTCGGCATGTAGGGAATGAGTGACTGAAGCTTGGATACGTCAAGAACGATGGCGTCGACATCATACGGGCGTACGGGCTGAAATTCGAGGATCGCCGGACGACCAACAACGCGGCTCACGCATTCGACCACGTCGGCGACGCTGCTTCCGCGCCCTGAACCAACGTTGACGACATCGAGATCAACTCCCTCGAGGATCAGCTGGGCCAAAGCCTCTGAGACGTCGTCGACGAAGACATAGTCTCGCTTCATCGAACCATTGCCCAGGACCGTGATCGGCGCCCCGGTGGAGATGCGCTCGAGGAAGACCGCGATGACTCCCTGATTGCGGTCGTTGGGCTGACCAGGACCATAGACATTGGCGCACCGAACGATGCGGACGGGCATACCGTACGTCCTGCGGTACATCCCAGCGTAGGCCTCGGCAGCCAGGTGCGACGCCCCGTAGGGTGAGACTGGCAGGGTCTCGTCCGTCTCACGCACGGGAGTGCGTACGGGATTGCCGTAGACCGTCCCACCGGACGAGATATAGGTCACTGTGACCCCGGCATGGCGACGCGTTTCCTCGAGCGTTCTGATTAGCGGGGACAGCGTCGCCTTCGCGTCCTCGAGAGGCTCGGCAGCCGCCGATGGAGGGAGGAGGCCACCTGCCGCAACAACGACGTGGTCAACGCCGGGCAGCGCATCGGCAAGAGCAGGCGGCTCCGAAGCATCGGCAACAATGATGCGAATTCCGGCGGCTCGTGCTCTCCCAGTTGCGGCGGTTTCGGACCTGGTCAGGCTGACAACGTCAGCGCCGTCAGAAGCGAGCCGGTGCCCGAGAGCGGCGCCGACAAAACCCCAACCGATGACCAGCACACGCTGCGGAGGTGTCCGAAGGCGATTCATTCTTGCACGATAACCATCAAGCGGACGTGATGTGTTCCTCCGGACCCCGCTCGCTCACGGTCGACGGCGTCTGGAACGCATGTCCCAATGGGCAACTGGTCGGGAAGGGGAGATTCGAACTCCCGACCTCACGGTCCCGAACCGTGCACTCTAACCTGGCTGAGCTACTTCCCGAGCCGCCGGATTCTACCACCGCCCTTGTTCGGGCTCCTTGCGGCCTGCGCCGTACACTATGGCCCCATCCAGGAGGACAGCGGTGAGCAGGCGAATCGCGGCGTCCCCGCCGTCCGCCCGATCGCGCCGGCCGCCGCGCGCCGTCGCGGACGATCTGCTGGCTCTGGCGGCGGATCCAGCGCGGCGGCGACGCCCCTCTCGACACCGCTCACCGAGCATGATCCGCGAGATCATCGACACCCTCGATGGCACCGTCCAAGGCGTGATGGAGCGCGGCCGTCAGGGTTCGCTCGATGAGCGCGATCCGGAGTGGATCGAGTCGCAGCTGCGCTGGTTGCAGCCGCTCGCCGATATCTACTTCCGCGGCGAGGTTCGCGACATGGAGCGCCTTCCTGCGACCGGCCCGGTGCTCGTGGTCGGCAACCACAGCGGCGGCTTGGCCACTCCCGACACCTGGGTGTTCATGGTCAATTTCATGCGCCACTTCGGCACCGCGCGAGAGGCGTACGCGCTGGCGCACAACGTGGTCATGGGGCTGCCGCTGACGGGCACCTGGCTGCGTCGCGTCGGCACCCTTCCGGCACATCCCGATTGCGCGCGGGCCGCATTGCGGCGCGGTGCGTCGGTGCTCGTCTACCCCGGGGGTGATGAGGACGTGTTCCGCCCCTGGTCAGCACGCAACCGGATCCGGCTGGCGGGTCGCACCGGATTCATCCGGCTGGCACTGCAGGAGCGCGTGCCGGTTCAGCCTGTGGTGAGCATCGGTGGACACGAGACTGTCTTCATCGCCAGCGACGGCCGCAGGCTGGCCCGAATCCTCGGCCTCGAGCGCTTCCGCCTCAAAGCGCTCCCGCTTCTGGTGGGGCCACCCTGGGGGATCTCGCCCGGCGATTTTTTGCTGCACTGGCCGCTCCCCGCCAAGATCACCGTGCAGGTGGGTGAGGCAATCGACTTTCACAGCCAATTCGGGGAGCTCGATCCGCGAGACCCCGAGGTGATCTGGGCGTGCTACCACTACGTCGAGCAGCGGATGCAGAGCATGCTCGACACACTTGCCCAGGAGCGCAGACTGCCGGTGCTGGGCTGATCGGCCCAGACGCAGGGGAGGTTGGCATGGGACACATCACGTGCACCGAACGGATCGCCGCGCCCGCCGAGGTGGTGTTTGCGTACGTCGATGACCACCGCAACACCACCAAGTACATGAAGGACCTGACCAAATGGGCTCCGGTGGGCTCCACGACCCATGGCAAGGGAGCCAAGTTCCAGGTCGCCATGAAGGCCGGGCCGATGACGCTGTCGTCGGTCGTCGACATCACCACCTGGACGGAGAACCGCGCCATCGCCTGGACCTCGCTCGAGGGGTTCAAGCAGACGGGCAGGTGGTCGTTCAAGAAGGACGGCGACGGCAGCGAGGCGACCTTCGACATGGAGTACGAGCTGCCCGGTGGCATCGCCGGCCGCATGTTGTCGCGCGTGGCCGAGCCCATCGTTCGCGGCAACATCGAGCAGTCAGTCCGCAAGCTCCGGTCGCAGGTCGAGAAATTGTCCAGGAAGCCCATCCGAGCCACCCCCGGGCGCAAGCGCTGAGCCGCCTCTCCACGGGACTGTACCCGCCTGGCCTGGGCCTCCCAAGCCGCCAATGGAACGGGCTGACTGCGAGACCGTCGCAGCCCTGCGACGTGGCCTCCGCGACCGCTCCTGACCGTGTTCGATGGGCACCATGCCGAGAATCAAAGCCGGAGCACGGCCTCCCCTGGTCGCGCTCGGTACGCCGATCGCGCCGCGGATCGGAATTGTCGTCGTCGCCTACAACGCCGTCTCGACGCTTGCCCATGTCCTGGATCGCATCCCCGCACACTTCCGATCGCGAATCGAGGAGATTCTGGTATGCGACGACGCCAGCCAGGATTCGACCTACCTCGTCGGCCTCGGCTACAAGCAGGTTGTGACCGACCTCCCTCTGACCATCGTCCGGCACCCCCGCAATCTGGGCTACGGTGGCAACCAGAAGGCGGCTTACCGCCTCGCCATCGAGCGCGGCCTCGACATCGTCGTGCTGCTCCATGGCGACGGTCAGTACGCGCCCGAGTGCCTGCCTGAGATTGTGGCGCCGCTGGAGCGCGGCGAATGCGACGCCGTCTTCGGCTCGCGAATGATGGTCAAGGGGCAGGCGCGCAAGGGCGGGATGCCCCTGTACAAGTACGTCGGCAACCGGATTCTCACCCGCTTTGAGAACCGCGTCCTCGGTACCTCGCTGTCCGAGTTCCACTCCGGGTATCGTGCCTACAGCGTCAGGGCGCTGCAGGGCCTCGACCTCGAGAAGAACAGTGACGGATTCAACTTCGACACCCAGATCATCATCCAGCTCGTCGACGCAGGCAAACGTATCGTCGAAATTCCCATCCCCACGTACTACGGCAACGAGATCTGCTCCGTCAACGGCATGAAATACGCGAAAGACGTAGCTGGCGACGTGCTTCGATACCGGCTGTCCAAGCAGGGTTTCATGTCGGGCGGCATCGCGTCTGTCGACAGCGAGTACCAGCTCAAGGAGAGCAATGACAGCTCCCACGGCGTCATGCTCGACTGGCTCCGGCAGATGCCACCCTCGCGCGTTCTCGACCTCGGCTGCAGTGGCGGCGCCTTTGCGTCGCGAGTCCGCGCTCTCGGGCACCACGTGACCGGCGTCGACAACGAGGAGCTTGGCCACGTCCGGGAACGCTGCGACGCATTCTTCGAGGCCGACCTGGACCGCGGCCTTCCTCATGAGGTCACCGCCGCCGACCCATTCGATATCATCGTCTGTGCCGATGTCCTCGAGCACCTTCGACGGCCCGAGGATCTGCTCGCGCAGTTGCGCGGTGTTCTCGTGCCGCGCGGTGCCGTGATCGCCTCGGTGCCCAACTTCGGCCACTGGTACTCGCGCGGCCGGACCGCGCTTGGGTTGTTCGACTATGACCAACGGGGCATCCTCGATCACGGCCACGTGCGCTTCTTTACCCGACGCAGCTTCGAGCGGCTCACCCGCAACGCGGGGCTCACTCCGCTCCGTCGCCGTGTGACCGGTCTTCCCCTCGACGCTCTGACCAACACGCCACAGCGTTCGCTAACCCGTGCGGTGAGGGCGGCCGACCGTGTCGCGGTGGCGTTGCGGCCAACGCTGTTCGGGTATCAGTTGATCTACCACTTCGAACTTTCATCGTCGGCGCGCGTCCACGATGCTGCCCACGTCGCTGCCTGAACAGCAGTCGACGCTGGTCAGCACAGCCGTCCGATGACTCAATCCGATCGCCGCCTGCTCAGCCTTGTCCTCCTCAGCGTCGGCGTCCTCGACCGTTTCGGCAACCTCTCTACTCCGGCGCTCATACTGATTGTCTTGTCCGTGGGGCTGGGCATCCAAAGTTTCTCGCGGAAGCCCTTGGGCCCGGCCCTGCCGCGCTCGGCGGGGATCGCGTTGCTGGTGGCGCTCGCGGCGACCACGCTTCTCTATCAGAGGAAGTTTGGCGATCCGCTGTTCCTGGACACGTTCGCCCTGCTCGCTGCCGCCGTCGTCCTCTACAGCGTGGCAAAGCGCGGCGTGGCCAAGGCTGTGGCGTTCGCATTCGCTGGTCTGTCAACCATGGCAGCGATCCTGGCGAACGCCAGCTGGGCGTACGCCGACATCGACGTGTTCCACTTCCAGCAGCAAGCGTCGCAGGCGTTGTTGCACGGGCAGAACCCCTACTCCCCCGTGGTGCCAAGCCCGCAGATGGTCGCGCCCGGAGTCCTGGGGTGGTTGCACCTGCATTTTCCCTACGGACCCATCCTGCCCGTGCTCGAAGCCCCGTTTCGCCTTCTCGGCGACGTTCGCATCCTGCACGTGGTGGCAGCCCTCATCACCTCGGTGGCCGTTCTGACGCTGGCACGCCGGGCAGGGACACTCGACCGCAGCGCCTGCGTGGTGATGGCGTTTCCGCTGACCGTCGGCATGATCATCTTCAGCTGGGTCGACGTCATCACCATGGCCGGCCTGGCGGTGTGGCTCGTCTCCTTCCGCAGCCATCCGAAGATCGCGACCTTAGCGCTGGCGCTGGCACTGGGAGCCAAGCCGACGACCCTCATAGCGTTGGTGCCGATCTTCTTCTGGTCGATCCGCGCCCGGCGGCAGGTGATCCTCGCCGCCATCGTCGCCGGGCTGTTCGTGCTTCCTTTCGCGGTGGTCACCGGCCTCTCACAGTTCTACTACAACGTTCTCGGTGTCCAGCTCGCGGTCCTTCCCCGGTTCGACGCCCTCACCATCAACTCGTACCTCCACTCGTACCAGCTGCCCATTCTTCCGTTTGCGGTGTCGGCTTCAGTCATTGCCGCCGCGACTGTGCTGGTGTTGCGCCAGCGTCCCACCACGTACGGTGACCTCCTCACAGGGACGGCCATCCTCGCCACCGTGTCCTTCCTGGTCGCCAAGTGGGCATACCTCAACTACTACTACATCCCTGCGGTGCTGCTGATGCTGGCGATTGCGGGCAACGGGCTGGCTCTCGACGTTCCCGAGATGATCAGACCCCCCGCTGTGTTCCTCAGATCCGGTGATTGGTTACGCCGAACATTGGACCGCCTTCCTACGCCTCGGCGCCTTCCGGGTGCGAACATCCCTGCTCGTGAGGCACCTGAATCGGTGGCCTGACGGCGTGGGTTCTCCCTGCCCCTTGAGTAGAATCACACTCCAGGACCCGATCCACCAGGTACACCACATCATGAGCGCCAGCCACGTCACCGCCAAGAAGAACGGACACCACCTGACCGGCGGCCTGCGCGTCAAGCGCGGCCTCGCCGAGATGCTCAAGGGCGGGGTGATCATGGACGTGGTCACGGCCGAGCAGGCACGGGTCGCGGAGGAGGCAGGCGCCGTCGCCGTCATGGCGCTGGAGCGGGTCCCGGCCGACATCCGCCGCGACGGGGGAGTGGCCCGGATGAGCGCGGTCAGCCTGGTGCGCGAGATCAAGCAGGCGGTGACCATCCCGGTCATGGCCAAGGCCCGGATCGGTCATTTCGTCGAGGCCCAAGTGCTCGAGGCGCTCGGCATCGACTACGTCGACGAATCAGAGGTGCTGACCCCCGCCGACGAGGAGCACCACATCGACAAGTGGGCGTTCACCATCCCGTTCGTCTGCGGAGCGCGCGACCTCGGCGAGGCGCTCCGGCGCATCGGTGAGGGCGCTGCGATGATCCGCACCAAGGGCGAGGCGGGGACCGGCAATGTCGTCGAAGCCGTCCGCCACATGCGCGCCGTCCGCGGAGGCATCCGCCGCATCCAGGGGTTGCGCCGCGACGAGCTCATGGCTGAGGCCAAGCGCCTCCAGGCCCCCTACGAGCTGGTGGTTGAGATCGCTGAGACGGGCCGCCTCCCGGTGGTGAACTTCTCGGCGGGGGGCATCGCCACGCCGGCGGATGCGGCGTTGATGATGCAGCTCGGCGCGGAGGGCAACTTCGTCGGCAGCGGCATCTTCAAGAGTGAGGATCCCCTCAGCTACGCGAAGGCGTTCGTGGCAGCCACCACCTACTTCGACAAGCCCGACGTGATCGCGGAGGTCAGCACCGGTCTGGGGCCCGCCATGCGAGGTCTCGATGTCGCCGCCATGCCGCGTGAGGAACTGCTGTCCACACGCGGCTGGTAAGCTGCTCGCCACGGTGATGGAGTGGACGGCGGGGGTACACTGAGTCTGTGCTCCTGACGCTGCTCAGGCTCCGGCGCGACCGGAGCTGCCACGTCCGCTGGGAAAGCTGACGATCACCACCATTGGTGTACTCGCCCTCCAGGGCGACGTCCGCGAACATCTCGCCGCCTTTGGGCGATGTGGTGTGGAGGCGATGCCGGTCCGTCTCGCCGCGGAGATCGAGGCGGTTGATGGGCTGGCGATCCCGGGCGGCGAGTCGACCACGATGGGGAGGTTGCTCGCAGCTTTTTCGCTCGAGGAAACTCTGCGGCGGCGCCTGGCGGACGGACTGCCTACGCTGACCACATGCGCGGGCCTGATCCTGCTGAGCCGGTCCATCGCGGACGGCCGCCCCGACCAGGTGGCCACGGGAACCCTCGACATCGCGGTGAGGCGGAACGGCTGGGGAAGCCAGGTGGACTCCTTTGAGGCCGACATGAGGTTTGCCGGCCTGGGCGACATCCCCTTCCGCGGCGTGTTCATCAGGGCTCCGCGAATCGAGGCCACGGGAGACGGCGTCGAAGTCCTCGCCAGGCTTGACGGCGAGCCGGTGGCGGTGCGCCAGGGAGCCCACATCGGTATGACCTTCCATCCTGAGATGACCGGCGACGACCGGATCCATCGCCTCTTCCTGGAGCAGGTCGAGGCGGTTCGCGGGGAGAGTGCCGCATGAACGTGCGCTCCGCATCGTTCCGGGATCTGGCTCGCGTCGAGCAGCTCTACCGCGACGCCCTGGCCGCCGACGAAAGCGGCCCCGGGCCCCATCCGGAGAGCCCGGTTCCGCAGGCGACACTTCTGCGGCTGTGGTACGCCCTCAGCAAGACCCTGTCATCGCTGGTCCCGCTCAGCGATACCGGCGGCGTCCTCTTTGTCGCGGAGGACGGCGGCGAAGGAGTGGTGGGCTTCATCCAGGCGCAGGCCACCTCGACGCGGCCCTCGGTGTGGCAGATCGTCAACCTCTGTGTGGCGCCCGGCGGTGCCGGCCACTTCGCGCGTGAGCGCCTCCTCACCCACCTCTGCAACCGCGGCCTCGAGCAGGGTGTGCACCGCTTCCACGTGCGCCTGCCTCTCGATCATCCCATGGTGGGAGTGTTCCTGGAGCATGGTTTCACCCAGTTCGCCACCGAGCAGATCCTCTTCCACGAGACGCCCGAGCTGATCCACCCCAGCGACGCGCAGCCCCTCGCCGTGCGCCCGGGCCACCGCGAGGACGCCGCCGCCATCCACCTCCTCTATCGCCGGGTCACCCCCAGCCAAATCGCCGCCTTCGAAGCGCCCAACCTGAAGACGTGGCAGGCATCGTTCGCGCAGGGGAGCGTGGCGCGCATCGGCCGCGATGAGACCAAGCACCTTGTCGCGGAGCATCCTGGCGTGGTCGGCTGGGCCGCCATCCGCCCCGCCGGGGCGGGCCGGCCGAGCATCCTCTCGCTGATGTGCGAGGCTCATGATCGGGCCATCCGGGAGGGATTCCTCGATGCCGTCCTCGCCGAGCTCCCCCCGCAACCGGTCTCCTGCGTGTTGCGCCACTACGACTCCGAGCTGATCCGCTCGCTGCAACATCGCGGGTTCGCCGTCTACGGCACCCAGCTGCTGCTGGTCCGCGACCTCGGCATCAAGGTGCGTATCCGGGCAGCCGCCAAGCAGAGCAAGCAGGTGCTCGCCCACGCCGGGGTTGCCAGCTCCCACGTCTCCGCGCCGTCGCTGACAGTTCTGCATCCACCAGAAAGGAGAGAGAGATAGTCGCCGAGATGATGCCGTACGGTTCGTCATGGCACGAGGAGCTCAACCTCCTCATCGACGCGCTGCCGCCCCGCATCGCGAGTGCTGCGCAGCGCCTGACCCAGGAGCGCCGTGAGCTCCTCGAGATCGTGCTCGACCTCGGCCGTGAGCCTGAAGCTCGGTTCACCGACGGAGAGGAGATCCTCGACAGCGTGCAGGTCACTCACCATGACCTCGAGTACGTGACAGAGCGTGTCGGTGACTTTGGCGACGACAATCGCGCGGGCATCGAACGAACCCTGCACCGCATCAGCGCCATCCGCAACCGTGCGGGCACGGTGGTGGGGCTGACCTGCCGCGTCGGTCGCGCCGTCACCGGCACCATCGACATCATCAAGGACATCGTGGTCAATGGCCAGTCCATTCTCCTGCTCGGTCCACCCGGAATCGGCAAGACGACGATGTTGCGAGAGTGCGCCCGCGTGCTAGGCGATGAGTGTGGCAAGCGCGTGGTGATCGTCGACACCAGCAACGAGATCGGCGGCGATGGGGACATCCCTCATGCCGGCATCGGGCGCTCCCGGCGCATGCAGGTGCGCACCCCTCCCGAGCAACACGCGGTGATGATCGAGGCGGTGGAGAACCACATGCCGCAGGTCATCGTCATCGACGAGATCGGCACGGGTTTGGAGGCGATGGCGGCTCGCACCATCGCAGAACGCGGCGTGCAGCTGGTGGGCACGGCCCACGGATCAAACCTCGACAACCTGCTCGTCAATCCCACGCTCAACGACCTGCTCGGTGGTATCCAGACAGTCACGCTCAGCGACGAGGAGGCGCGGCGGCGGGGTACGCAGAAGAGCGTGCTCGAACGCAAGGCTCCGCCCACGTTCGACGTCCTCATCGAGATCCAGGAGCGAGACCGCGTGGTGGTGCATATGCCACTCGACGAGACGGTCGACGAGGCGCTGCGCGGACGCATGAAGCCGCCCCAGCTGCGACTGCGCGGCGAGGGCGGCCAGATTGTCAGCCGCATCGATACCAGCATCCCCCCGCCGCCGTCGTTCGAGCCCAGCCCTTTCGCGGCCGGGGCGGGACGGCGGCGCGGCCGTGAACGAGGCCGCCGCCGCGGTTTCGACGTCGAGGAGTACATGGCCCAGCGATCGCGTGAGGCCTCGTCGGACGGAGGGAGCGCGACGCACACATCGGCACGTCCGATGCAACCGCTCGCGGTGTTTCCGTACGGCGTCTCCAGAACCTACCTCGAACAGTCGGTGCGTGAGCTCCACGTGCCGGTTCGCATCCAGCACAACGTCGACGACGCCGACATGGTGCTGACGCTGAAGAACTACTACCGTCGCAAGGACTCGCCGGTTCGCTCCGCCGAGGCCACCGGCATTCCCGTCCAGGTGTTGCGAAGCAACACGGTGGCGCAGATCAAGGGCGCGCTGGCCAAGGTCTACGGCGTTGAGGACGTGGATGAAACCGAGAGCGCGCTCGAAGAGGCACTCGAAGCCGTCGAGCGGGCGCGGCACACCACCTCGGACGTCGAGCTGGCGCCACAGAACTCGTACGTGCGCCGCCTCCAGCACCAACTTGTCGAACGCCACGACATGGCCGCGCGCAGCACCGGGAACGAGCCCAACCGCCGCCTCGTCATACTCGGTGCCGAGGAGTGAGCAGTTGTGACACGTCCCGGATTCTTCGTCTCGTTCGAGGGCCTCGACGGGGCCGGTAAGAGCACCCAGGTGGCGGCGCTCGGCGCGGCGCTGCGCGCCGACGGCCTCGACGTCGTCACCGTCCGGCCCAACGACACCCCGCTGGGGGAGCTGGTCAGCGGGGCTGTCCTCCAGCACCAGCTCGCCGCCTCGCTGCAACCGTGGACGGAGGCATTGCTGTTCAACGCCGGGCGCGTGCAGCTCCTCGCCGAGGTGGTGATTCCGGCACTCGAGCGCGGCATGGTGGTGATCGCCGACCGCTACACCGATTCGACGCTGGCGTACCAGGGTGGTGGGCGCGGCGTCGATCAGCAGGCCCTGCTCCGCCTGCACCGCGATTGCTGCGGTGACGTGTGGCCGGACCTGACCATCTACCTCGACCTCGACCACACCATCGCCGTGCATCGCCAGCACGCGCAGCAGCTTCCGCTGGATCGCATCGAAGGGGCGCCGAGCGACTTTCATGCGAGAGTTCACGCCGCCTTCGATCGCCTCGCCGCCGAACACCCCGACCGGATCGTGCGCATTGACGCGAGCCGTCCGGCGATCGCGGTCTCACAGGACGTGATGCGGCTCGTCCAGGAGCGGCTGCGCACGGCGAGGACCGCCCCCCGGCCGGCCGTGGTGCGGTGAAGCTGATCTTCGCCGTCGTCCAGGCTCAGGACGTCGACGCCTGCGCCGACGCGCTCACCGCCGGCGGTTTCGTGTGCACGCGCTTCGCCACCCATGGCGGATTCCTCGACAGCGGCAATTGCACTCTCATGATCGGCGTCGAGGATGAGCAGGTCGATGAGGTTCTCGAGATCCTGCGACGTCGGGCCAAGCGCCGCGTCGAGCTGGTGGACTCGACAGTGACGCTGGCCGGCGCGCTCACGCCGGTGATGGCGCCGCCGCTCGACGTCGAGGTGGGCGGGGCGACGGTCTTCGTCCTGCCCCTGGACCGGCTCGAAAAGCTCTAGCCGGCGCCCGAGGGACAGCGCCGGTCCCCGGGGTGGGAACGCTGCGAGCACCGCTCACTCCGCCCGGACGACCACCTCCGCAGCGTCCACGACGCGCTCCACGCGAGTGCCGATGAGGTGCACCCGGACCCCCGGCACCCCCGGCGACCCGGGCTCCCAGCCCTCCGCATAGAGGTGGTGCGCCTCCCCCCAGGTGCGCGCGCTGCGGAGCTGGCGGCCGTCGGTGAACGACACCGGGCCGGGTCGGGTTGCGTACCCGAAGCGGACCTCGCCGCCGCTCTTCAGGAACGCGGCCACCTCGGCGAGAGGGCGCTCGTCGGGGGCGAACTCCGGGGTGGCCAGCGCATCGAGCACGGTGGGCATCTCGCCACTCCTGGCCTGCTCGCGGACAGCGGCGCGGGCTGCGATGTGGGCGGCGCGCTCCCGCCGTCGCCGTTCGGTGGCGATCTGTCCGCTCCGCGCTCGCAGCTCTCGGAGCTGGGCCTGGTGCGGCGCCATCGCCGTCACCGTGGCCCGCTCCACGGCCGCAAGCGCCCCGAGCATCTCCTCGAGCGCGCCGTCGTCGATCGTGGCCAGGGCGTCCTGATCGAAGGAGGGAGGCAGGTCGGGGAGGGGAGGGAGGTCGCTCACCGCCCAGATGATGGCGCCCGACCCGCGTCGCGTGCCGCTCGCGCTACCGTTGCCAGCCACGGCCAAACGACCCGGAGGGGTGCACGACGGTGTCCACGGACCTCAACGACTCGGTTCGAGTTGAGCGCGACGGCGCGCTCGCCATCGTCACCATCGACCATCCCCCGGCCAACGCCATCAGCCGCGCCGTCGTGGCCGGGATCACCAAGGCCCTCGGCGACGCCGAGGCCGACCCGGGCTGCCGTGCCCTCATCCTCACGGGAGCCGGGCCCAAGTTCTTCGCCGCCGGTGCCGACATCAGCGAGTTCGGCTCCGAGGGGGCCGACAGCATCGCCACCGGTCAGCGGCTGACCCTCGGCATGGAACGCTCTCGCCTCCCGATCATCGCCGCTGTCAACGGCATCGCGTTTGGCGGAGGGTGCGAGCTGACCCTGGCCTGTGACGTTCGCATCGCCTCCAGCAGCGCCCGTTTCGGCCAGCCCGAGATCAAGCTCGGCATCATCCCGGGCTGGGGTGGCACCCAGCGTCTGCCCCGCCTCATCGGTCGGACGGCGGCGATGCATCTCCTGCTCACCGGCGACCCCATCGATGCCGCGCATGCCCTCGAACTTGGCCTGGTCTTCAATGTTGTCGAGCCACACGAGCTGCTGGATTCGGCACGGGAGCTCGCCGGCCTCTACGCGGCTCAGGCGCCGCTGGCCCTGGCGGCGACCAAGCGAGCCGTTGCCGAGGGACTGGATCGCCCCCTTCCCGAAGGGCTGGAGGCCGAGCGCCGCGAGTTCGTCGGGCTCTTCTCCACGGATGACGCGCGGGAGGGCATCACCGCCTTCCTGGAGAAGCGCGCGGCCACCTGGACCGGTCGGTAGGCGTCGGCGGTGACATCCCCGTCAATGTCGGCATAATCGCCGCCGATTCCGACGGCACGATACGGCTGAGTGGAGGGCCCCGGTGACCGCGATCGTCAGTCCCATCTGCCTGGTGGCGCTCGCCGGCACCGCCGCCGTGGCGACCGGCCTGCGCTGGCGCTTGCTGATCGCGGCGATGATGCGCGGCAAGCGACCTGACCCTCGCTTCGACCGCATCGGCGAACGTGTCAAGGCGTTCTTCATCTACGTCATCGGCCAGGGCCGCCTGCTCCGCTGGCCGTATTCCGGGATCCTCCACGCCCTGATCTTTTGGGGATTCCTGGTGCTGCTCACCGCCATCGCCCAGGCGATCGTGGAGGCGCTCTGGCAGGGGTTCCACTTCAACGACGTGCCGGGGGCGTTCGTGATCGCGTTCCTGCAGGACATCTTCTGCGTGGCGGTGCTCGCCGGCGTGGCGCTCGCCCTCATCAACCGCCTGCTGGTCAATCCCACCCGGTTCCGGGGCAGCCACCGCGGCGACGCGGTGCTGATCCTCGCGTGGATCGGCACCCTGCTGATGTTCATGAGCCTGAACTACGCCACGCTCATCGCGGAGGGCAGCCCCGCCCAGGCGCTCGCCGCCGACCGTCCGTTCGCCAGCGCGCTCTCCCGGCTCTTCACGCCGCTGGGCGCCCACAGCAATGTGCTCACCGGCCTCCACGGTCTCTTCTTCTGGGGACACCTGGTGATGGTCTTCGGCTTCCTCGTCTACCTCGGCTACAGCAAGCACCTCCACATCGTCAGCGCGGCGCCCAACGTCTTCTTCAAGTCGACCAAGCCCAAGGGGAGGCTGCCGCTGGTCGACATCGAGGCGGTCATGAACGCGGAGGACGAGACGGATCAGCACTTCGGTCCGGTGACCCTGGAGCACTTCAGCTGGAAGGACATGCTCGACCTCTACACCTGCACCGAGTGCGGCCGCTGCCAGACTCACTGCCCGGCCTACAACACCGGCAAGGTGCTCTCACCGAAGACCCTGATCACCGACCTACGCGATCACCTCTACGAGAACATCGCCGGTGGCTACGCCGCCACCAAGCACGACACGCACGTCGTGCAGGGCGCCGACGCTGATGGCAAGCCGAGCGCCGACGGCGCTGTGATGTGGGCGACGGGCGACCACCATGCGGGCGCGCTCCATGACCTGCCCGGGCTCTTCCAACCCTCGTGGATCGCGCCCGACGACGTGGCCACGGCGGTCGAGGCGGGTGGAGGCGAGCGCCCGCTCTTCGGCGGCACCATCGCGGACGACACGCTCTGGGCGTGCACAACCTGCGGTGCCTGCATGGATCAGTGCCCCGTGCTCATCGAGCACGTCCCCAAGATCATCGAGATGCGCCGCCACCTGGTGCTCGACGAATCGCGCATGCCCAAGCAGGCGGAGACGGCGTTGCGCGGCATCGAGAACGTGTTCAACCCATACGGGCTCTCCCATCAGACCCGTGCCGACTGGGCTGCCGACCTCGGCGTCAAGTTCGCTGCCGAGAAGCCCGATGCCGAGTACCTCTACTGGGTGGGGTGTGCGGCCTCGTTCGACGACCGCGCCAAGACGATCGCCACCGCCCTGGTCAAGATCCTCCAGGCCGGCGGCGTGGACTTCGCCATCCTCGGCACCGAGGAGAAGTGCAACGGTGACCCCGCCCGCCGGATCGGCAACGAGTACCTCTTCCAGGAGCGGGCCAAGGAAAACGTCGCGGTGCTGGGCAAGTACAGCGTGCGCAAGATCATCGCCTCCTGCCCGCACTGCTTCAACACCTTCGCGAACGAGTACGGAGAGTTCGGCGGTGAGTACGAGGTCGTCCATCACACCCAGATGATCGAACGCCTCCTCAAGGAGGGCCGCATCACCTTCGACCAGGCCAAGCGGCAGGAGGAGACGATCACCTACCACGACTCCTGCTACCTGGGGCGATGGAACGACATCTTCGCTCCGCCCCGCGACATCCTCGAGCAGATCCCAGGGCTCAAGGTGGTGGAGATGGCGCGCAATCGCAACGAGGGGATGTGCTGCGGGGCTGGCGGCGGCCGCATGTGGATGGAGGAGGAGCAGCCGCGCGTCAATCACAAGCGGGTGGAGCAGGCGGCCGCGACGGAGGCGACCAAGGTGGCCACGGCTTGCCCGTTCTGCCTCTCCATGTTCGACGAGGGCATCGCCAGCAAGCAGCTGGGCGAGCGCCTCGCTGTCGACGACGTCGCGGTGTACGTGGCGCGCTCGCTCTCCGGCACGGGGGGCGAGCAGGCCGTGGCAGCCATCAGCGCCGCCGAGGAGGCCGCCCTCGCACCGGAGGCCTCCACTGAAGGGGCCACGTCGCCCGAGGCCGCCACCGTCCCCGACGGGAGCCCCGCCGAGCCCGAGGTGCCGGCACCGGAGCCCGACAACCCATAATCAGCGACCGCTCAGCGACCCTGGAGGAGCACGTGGCATACGACGCGTACAGCCCTGAGTGGGCCGAGGCCTTCAAGAACGAGATCAACAAGTCGCCGGTGTACAAGCAGGCCGCGGCCAACTGGGAGGGCACTGTCGGCCTGGTCGTCCTCGCTGAGCCCGACAAGAACGTGCCCGAGGACATGGGCATCTTTCTCGACCTCTGGCACGGTGAGGCGCGCGATGTGCGGATCACATCGCGGCCCGAGGCGGAGGGCGCTCAGTTCGTCATCACCGGGTCGTACTCGCGGTGGAAGAAGGTGGCCAAGAACGAGATGGACGCCACCAAGGGGATCATGCTCGGGCAGCTGAAGCTGCGCGGCGACTTCCCCACCCTGGTGCGCTACACCAAGGCGTCCCAGGAGCTGACCGAATGCACCACCCGAGTGGAGGTCAACTGGCCGGACGAGAGCTAGCCGGGGCGACCGAGACGGTGAACCATCACTGGCCTTAAGCTAGCGCGCCGTACACGAGCACGCTGGAGCCGCGCCGATCTGGTGCTGCTTGGCGTGCTCGCGGTCGTCTTTGGCCCGCTTGCGGTCGCGTCGGTCTCCACCGGAAGCTGGGGCATTCCCCACAATGACGACTGGGACTTCATCCGGTCTGCGCTGCTGTTGCACAGCACGGGCACTGTGCAATTCAGCGGGTGGGGACAGATGACTCTCGTGGGTCAGCTGGCACTGGTTCAGCCACTCCTTGCAGCGCACGCCGGTCCCGGGGCTTTGGATGCCTTTGGCCTCGCCGCGACCGTTGTTTACGTGACAGCGTCGTATGGTGTCGCGCGCCCTCTGCTCGGGCACCGGATAGGCCTGCTGGCAGCCGCCACGGTTGCGGTCTCCCCTGTCCTCGCGATCTGTTCGACCACCTTCATGACAGATGTGCCCGCGGCCGCTTTGGAGATGAGCGCTCTCTACCTTGGCTGCCGCGCGATCGGCGAGGGCGCCTTCTCTAGGCGGTTCTTCACGGCCGCCGTTGTTGCATCGGAAATTGCCGCGTGCATCCGTG
The DNA here is from genome assembly GCA_036844485.1 of Candidatus Dormiibacterota bacterium. GTDB lineage: Bacteria > Chloroflexota > Dormibacteria > Aeolococcales > Aeolococcaceae > Aeolococcus. The sequence continues at coordinate 39,570 of DAIUFS010000005.1, forward strand.
AGACGCAGGCGGTGGTCATCGTGGCCATCGCGGCGACGGCAATCCTGGTCACCCGGAACCGAGCAGACGGCAGCCGCCGCTTCGTCGCGGTCACGAGCTTTGTGGCGCTTGCGCTTTTCGCCGCAGTGCTCCTGTGGCGGCATGAGCAGCCGGGCGCCACCAGTTTCCATTACCTGAGCGCGGCCACGTTCTTCACCGACTGGCTCAGATTGTCGAGCGCAGCAGCCCTTTTTCTAATCCCCGTACTGGTATTCGTGCCATGGCGCTCGGTTATCCGGAACGCTCCAAGGCTGACATGGCTGGCAGTCGCGGCCGCAGCCATTCTGGGCGCGTACCAGGCGGCGAATGGCAGCCTCTTGCCTGGCAATTTGATCCTTCCCAGCGGACCGACTGGCGACGCTGTTCTGGCGGGCGTTCGGCCCACCCTGCTTCCTCAATCCATCTGGATGGGACTGAATTACGCGGCTGCCGCATCGTTGGCTGGCTTGCTGATCCTCCTCTGTTATGGGCTCCGAGTCCTGCTCCGCGGGGCTGGCAAGAAATTGCTCCCTCGAGGACCTTCCCCCGCTGCGCTCGTCATCGCGGTACTCGCCGGTATGACCTTGGTGACCTCAGCGAGTTTCTATTCGTCGACGGCACCGTTCGACCGATACACGCTGCCGTTGGTGCCACTGCTCGCGATCTGCGTCGGCTTGACTTCCCGCTACGTTCTTCGCCGCGAAGGCGGCAAGCGTTATGTCACTCGAGGGCGTGTCCTGGCGGCAGGCCTCGCCGGGGTGGGCCTGCTCAGCTTGGGACTCGAGATGGCCGTCTCCAATGACGCCTACGACGCGGCACGCTGGCGCGCGGGTCTTCTGCTGTCCCAAAGCCTGAACGCGAATCGTATCGACGCTGGCTTCGAATGGAGCGGCTTCCACGCAAGGCTGCCGCTGCAGCGCGGAGCGCCGACGACGGACCCAGCCTTCTATGCGGTCCAATTCGGCATCGAGCCGTGCCTGTTGGTCACAAACAGTGCAGGCAACGGTGCCAAGCCCGTCGGGAAGTGGACAGATGCCACGGGAGGCACGAATGCTCTTTTTGTTCTGAGGCTGGCGGCGCCCGGCTGTTGAGGGCGTTGAGGCTGGTATGTCGGGGTCGGTTGCGTGGAGCTTCCGACTGAGGTCCGGCGGCGAGCGGTTCGGCGCTTCGGTGGTTGGGTGACCGAGGCCAGCGGCGAGATCTCCTGAGCTGGTCAACCAACAACCGGGGCGGCGAGCCCCCGGGGTCCGGGCCTGAGTGTCCAGACGAGCAACCCCGCCAGGCCCAGCAGCGCCCAGGGCACCAGCCGCCCCGGGGGAGCAGGAGACTGGGCTCCGAGGTCGAGGGCGGCCGCCAGAGAGAGCACCATCCAGCCGGCGAGCACGGCTCGGCCGCGCGGCCCCGGCCACGGCATCGCCCCGTCGTGGACAGCTGCCCAAGCCAGCAATCCCACCAGCACGGGGGCGAGCAGCACCAGGTCATGGCTGAGCAGGTGGGGTGAGGCGAGCAGGGACAGCAGGGTGGCGGCGCCCAGGCAGGGCTCGAGCGCCGAGCGATCGCCGGCCAGCCGGCGGCCGAGGAGGAGACAACCACCCGCAGCGAGCGAGCTCCCGGCGGCGGCCAGGAGCTGGGTGGCGGCGCCATCGCCCAGCCATGACCCGAACAGGCCGGTGAAGCCGAGCATCGAGGCCAGCGGCCAGCGTCCTGCATCGGCACGGGCAGCGTCCACGAAGCCGGCCAGCCCGCCCGGTCCCACCGCTACCAGCGACAGGAGCAGCATGGCGGCGAGGCCGGCCGCCGCCCCGGCGAGGACGCGGCGATCGCGCCAGCCCAGGAGCAGGGCGGCGAGCCCAATGGCCAGGTGGGGCTTGGCGATGGCCGCGGTGGCGGCGAGCACGGCGCCACCGGCGAAGCGGTCGCTGCGGCGCCAGAGCGCGTAGGCGGCGGCCAGGCCGAGGGCGCTGAAGCCGTCCCACTGGCCGAGCAGACCCAGGCTCAGCGTCCCGGTCCCGGCGAGGGCGACGAGAGCGGCAGCCCCCGCCACGCCGCGACGCCGCAGCGCCGTCGGCCAGGGCGCGGCCCGGGCCGCCACCACCACGGCGAGCCCGAGCATGAGCAGCTGAAGTGCCTGCCAGAGCCGGTATGCCGCCGCCAGCGGCAGCAGCGTGACCGGCGCGGCGATGACGGCGGACAGGGGCGGGTTGGGGAACGGGAGGCTGCCCCGGCGCACGGGGGCGATCACCGCGTCGTGCACGGCCGTCTCGGCGGTCTGGTCATACATGGTCGCCCCGTGGCCCTCGCGCAGGAGGGTGCCGGCGACGTACGTGGCGGTGAAGTCGGAGGTGTCGATGTTGACCACGGACACGCCGCTCCACAGCGCCGCGTACGCCGCCAGCAGCACGGCGGCGACCACGGCCACGGCGACGGCGGGCGGGTGCAGCCGGGACATCAGACGGCTCGAAGGTAGCATCGATCAGGCGAGCGGTCATCGCCTCCCTGCAACGGGTCCGTGAGCGCCGTGCCGCACGGGCGTTCCATACTCGGCCCGATGCTGAGCAGGATCGACCACGTGGGCATCGCCGTCCGCGACATCGACGCCGCCGTGGAGGCATATCAGCGCCTCCTGGGGCGGGCTCCCAGCCACCGACAGCTGGTGGAGTCGGACGGCATCGAGGCGGTCATGTTCGAGGTCGGCGAGTCGCGCGTCGAGCTGCTCGGATCGACCGGTCCCGAGTCCAAGATCGCCGGCTTCCTCGAGCGCCGGGGGGGCGGACTCCACCACGTCGCCTACGGCGTCGACGACGTCCAGGCGGCGCTCGACGAGTACATCAGCCTCGGTCTCCAGACCCTGGACAGCTGCCCGCGCCGGGGTGCTGCCGGCCGGTTGGTCGCCTTCCTTCACCCCTCGGCGGCGATGGGGGTGCTCACCGAGCTCTGCCAGCCCGATCCCGACGCCGCCGGGCACAGCGGGTGAGCGGCGCCGGCGATATCCCCGGGCAGACCGAGAGCGGCCTCCCGCTGCAGCCCTTCTATACATCCGCCGAGAGCAGCGACTGGCCCCCGCCGGGCGAGTTTCCGTTCGTCCGAGGGGTCCGCGCCGAGGGCTATCGCGGGCGGCTGTGGACGATGCGCCAGTACGCCGGCTTCGGCAGCGCGGCCGAGACCAACGAGCGCTTCCAGTACCTGCTGCGCGCCGGGCAGACCGGGCTGAGCTGCGCCTTCGATCTGCCCACCCAGATGGGCTACGACAGCGACGACCCCATGGCCCGCGGCGAGGTGGGCAAGGTGGGCGTGGCCATCGACTCCCTCGACGACATGACCACGCTGATGGCGGGCATCCCCCAGGACGAGGTCACCACCTCGATGACCATCAACGCGCCAGCATCCCTGCTCCTGCTTCTCTATGAGCTGGCGGCAGAGGCGAAGGGAATCGACGCCGCGCGCCTGGGTGGAACCATCCAGAACGACATCCTCAAGGAGTACGCCGCGCGCGGCACGTTCATCTTTCCGCCGCGGCCCTCCATGCGACTGGTCACCGACACGTTCGCGTACTGTGCGCAGCGGCTGCCGCGCTGGAACACTATCAGCATCAGCGGCTACCACATCCGTGAGGCGGGTGCGACGGCTCCGCAGGAGATCGCCTTCACACTCAGCAACGGCATCGCGTACGTGCAAGCGGCCGTGGACGCCGGACTGGCGGTCGACGACTTCGCCCCGCGACTGAGCTTCTTCTTCAACGTCAGCAACGATTTCTTCGAGGAGGTGGCCAAGTTCCGGGCGTCCCGACGCATCTGGGCCGAGGTGATGAGCGACCGGTTCGGAGCGCGCCATCCTCGCAGCCAGACCCTGCGGTTCCACGCTCAGACGAGCGGGGCCACGCTGACGGCTCAGCAGCCGCTCAACAACGTGGTGCGCGTCGCCCTCCAGGCGCTGGCAGCGGTGTGCGGCGGCACCCAGTCGCTGCACACCAACAGCTATGACGAGGCGCTGGCGCTGCCCTCGCAGCAGGCCGCGGAGATCGCCCTGCGCACTCAGCAGGTGATCGGGTTCGAGTCCGGGGCGGCGGCCGTTGCCGATCCGCTCGGCGGCTCCTACCTGGTGGAGCGGCTCACCGCCGATCTGGTTGAGGCATCGCGCGCGTTGATGTCGCGAGTGGAGGAGCGCGGCGGTGCGGTCGCCGCCATCGAGGAAGGCTTCTACCAGCGCGAGATCCAGGACTCCGCCTACCGCCACCAGCAGATGGTGGAGAGCGGGGAGCGGGCGATCATCGGTGTCAACAGGTTCACGGATTCGTCTCAAAACGCGGTGGAGATACTGCGCATCGGAGCCGAGCTCGAGGCGGCGCAGGTCGAGCGACTGGAACAGCTGCGCGCTCGCCGCGATGGTGCGGCCGCGGCACGCAGTCTCGACGTGGTGCGGCGCACCGCAGAGGGCAGCGACAACCTGCTGCCGGTGATGCGCGATGCCCTCGCCGCCCTGGCCACGGTGGGCGAGATCTGCACTGCCCTCCGCGACGTCTTCGGCGTTCACCGCCCGGGAGGAGATATCTGACCGTTGGGGTATGCCCGGCCCCGCTGCTCACGCGGCTGCGGGCGCCCTCGACGGCTGCAGCGGCGCGTACACAGTGGCGGTGCGCTGGCGGCCGCGCAGCTCGACCTCGCCCCGTGACTCCCAGTGCGACCTCTCCTCAGGGCCGGCCGCCTCGACGCTGGCGGAGTCGACCAGCACGCGTCCCGGCGCCGTCTTGGCCAGCTCGCACAGCCGCGCGGCGACATTGACCGGATCACCGATCACTGTGTACTCGTAGCGGTGCGGGCTGCCGACGTTGCCCGCGACCACCGTGCCACTGGCGACCCCGATCCCGACGTCGAGGTCAGGATGACGGCGCCGCAGCCGGTCGAGCTCGGCACTCAATCGGCGCGCAGCACGCAGCGCCCGCTGGGCGTGGTCGGGCTGGGGCATGGGAGCGCCGAAGATGCAGAGGGCACCGTCGCCCTCGAACTTGTTGGCCCAGCCGCCCTCGGCCTCGATGGCGGCCACCACCGCGCCGAAGAGGTCGTTGAGCATGGCCACAACCTGATCGGGCGCGAAGCCGGGTGACCACCGGACGCATGCCCCGCTCCAGGAGCAGAAAGGCGATGGCGCACGTGGTCAGCCCGCCGAGGAGCACTGTGAGCACGCCTCGAAACACCAGGACGGGGTCGAGCTGGAGCACCGCTGCGAGCAGCACACCGACAAGCACCGCCGCTCCCAGCCAGTAGAGGGCGGTGTACTGCGTCTGGCGCCACTGGTTGCGCAGCACCCGCTGCAGCTGAGAGGGTGGAACCTCCTCCTGGGAGGTGAGAACCGCCTCGGCCGCGGCGGCGATCCGCAGCGCCGTGATGCTCCCGAGCACCAGGGTGAGAGCCAGGTAGCCGGCGGCGGCGCCGCCCAGGATGGCCAGGCCGCGGTCGGTGACCACGCCGCTCGGGAAGGCGAGCACACCGATCGCGAAGGTGATCGCCGCGCCGCTGATGTTGGCGGTACAGAGCGTGAATGCGGTGATCCACCGTGCCCGCTGCATCTCGGGATCCGAGCGGGTGAAGATGCAGCGCACCTCGCGGCGTGCGTTCAGGAGCACGTCCATGCGGGGCATCGTACGCCCGGGTATCTCCGCCGCGACTATCCTGCGGGCATGCCGAGGACAACGCGCCGGGGAGTGCCGCCCGAGGGGGCAGGTCAGACCGGGATTGTGCCCAGCCCGTCGGGCACGTCATCGAACGGCAGCCCCGCACCGCCGGGACCGGCGACCGAACGGGCCATCAACCTGCTCCGCAAGCGCCACTACGACGCCGTCCATCGCGGCGGGGCTGCCGAGCGCACCCAGCACCCCAAGGGCAAGCTGACCGCACGCGAGCGCGTCGAGCGATTTCTCGACCCCGGCTCATTCACGGAGATGGACGTCTTCGCGGTGCACCGCAACAGCAACTTCGGCATGGAGGAGCGCCGGGTTCGGGGTGACGGAGTGATCACGGGATGGGGGACCGTCGAGGGCCGCCAGGTGTTCGTCTTCAGCCACGACGCATCCGTCTTTGGCGGCTCTCTCGGCGAGGTGTTCGCCGAGAAGGTGACCAAGGTCATGGACCTCGCCGTCCGGACCGGTTGTCCATGCGTCGGCATCAACGACTCCGGTGGCGCTCGGATCCAGGAGGGGGTCGTCTCGCTGGCCGGGTACGCGGAGATCTTCTACCGCAACGTGGAGGCCAGCGGGGTGATCCCGCAGCTGTCGCTGATCGTGGGTCCGTGCACCGGCGGCGCGGTGTACTCACCGGCGATGACCGACTTCATCTTCATGGTGCGCAAGGTCGGCTACATGTTCATCACCGGGCCCGACGTCATCAAGGTGACCACCGGCGAGCGTGTCACCTTCGAGGATCTCGGAGGTTCGGATGTCCACAACCAGCGCAGCGGCGTCGCCCACTTCAACGCGGACACTGAAGATGAGGCGTTCTCCCAGATGCGTGCTCTGCTCGGCTATCTGCCTGCCAACAACCACGAGCAGCCCCCCTACCGGCCCACGCTCGACGACCCCCTCCGCGCCGATCCCGAGCTGCAGACGATCATTCCCGACAATCCCAACCAGCCCTACGACATGCGCGCGGTGGTGTCGCGCGTTGTCGACGACGGCGAGTTCCTCGAGGTGATGCCGTACCACGCCGAGAACATCATCTGCGGGCTCGCCCGGCTCGACGGCCACACCGTCGGCGTGGTCGGCAACCAGCCCCGCGTGCTGGCGGGCGCCCTCGACATCGAGGCATCCATCAAGGCCGCCCGCTTCGTGCGCTTCTGCGATGCCTTCAATGTGCCCCTGGTCACCTTTGTCGACGTGCCCGGCTTCCTCCCCGGGACGGACCAGGAATATGGCGGCATCATCCGGCACGGCGCCAAGCTCCTCTACGCGTACTGTGAGGCGACCGTGCCGAAGCTCACCGTGATCACCCGCAAGGCGTACGGGGGGGCGTACGACGTGATGTGCAGCAAGCACATCCGCGCCGACTACAACGTCGCCTGGCCCACTGCCGAGATCGCCGTGATGGGCCCCCAGGGGGCGGTCAGCGTCATCTTCAAGCGCGAGATCGCGTCGTCAGATCATCCGGCAGCCCGCACCGCCGAGTTGATCAGCGAGTACCGCGAGCAGTTCGCCACTCCCTACTACGCCGCCGAGCGCGGCTACATCGACGACGTCATCGAGCCCAAGCAGACGCGCGCCACACTCATCAAGGCGCTACACATGGCCATGAACAAGCAGGTCAGCCTGCCTCCGCGCAAGCACGGGAATATCCCCCTCTGAGCTGCAGGGTCCGGTAGGCGAGAGAGACCCCGCCGACGGCGACCGTCAGCGCTGCCAGCGGGGTCAGTGACACGGGCAGAACGTGAAACGGCCAGACCATGGGCAGGATGGCGATCGCCACCAACGCGCAGGCCGCGACACCCGGCTGTCCGGTTCCGGGCCAGCGCCGCCAGATCATCGCCGCCAGGGCCACCGCGAGGACACTCCCGACCACGAGTGAGGCCAGGAACCCCGCAACGAGCAGGATCGACGCAGCCAGCGCCCACCCGACGTCCCGTTGACGGATGCCGGAGGCGTCGGTGCCGACCAGCAGCGCGATCAGCGGGAAGAGGAGGACATCGTCGTAGGGATGACCGTAGGGCGTCGCCACCAACCAGATGGCCATACCGATACCGACGCCGAGAGCCAACCGCGCCTCGCGCGGAAGCGAGCGCGCCCGTGCGCTGAATCCCCAGACGCAGGCGAAGCCGAGGATCGCGACCACGCCCAGCCCGGTCACCGCTGCGCCGATGACGCCTCCGCCGGGCAGATGCTCGACCATCCCCGGCAGGCCAGAGAGATCCGGTTGCACCGAGGAGATCTGGCGGCCGAAGGCGAGCAGGTGGGTGAGAAAGATGCCGGTCGCACCCGGCATCATGAGCTCCGCGCACCCCACCAGACCCACCGCCGTGGAGGCAGCAGTGATCGCGGAGCGGATGGCCGCTCTGCGATCGGGCAGCTGCGAGGCCGCCAGCAGAAGAGGCAGCGGCCAGAGGATGTGCGGCTTGATGAGCACGGCGGCCGCGCAGACAGCCCCGGCCAATCCGGGGCGGCGGTGCAGGCACAGGGTCATGGCCCCCAACAGAAGTGCCAGCAGGAGCAGGTCGAACTGCCCGTTGAAGAAGCCGAGCAACGCCGGCCACGACAGCATGGCGAGGAAAGTCCAGCGCCCCGGTCGCTGCCAGCTCCATCGCCGCAGCCAGAAATACAGGGCGGTGCCGGCGGCGATCATCGCCAGGGCCGCCGCCAGCGCGTAGCTGACCCAAAAGGGCAGCAGCGTCACCGGCTGCAGCGCCCAGGCGACGATCGGCGGGCTGGCGAAGTTGTCCAGCAGCGGTTGCACCGCGGCGTAGTGGTCGGCGCTCTGCTCCGCCGCGTGCATGGCGGAAGGGTCGTACGGGCTGCCGCCGCTGTGGACCACGGCGGCCGCGGCGTAGAAGATCCGCCAGTCGGCGGCCAGGCCATACGGCTGCGCGGGAAACATGCGCGACGCCGCGAAGGCAGCGAAACAGGTCACCAGGACCGCGAGAATCCCCAGCGCCAGGCGCGGCTGCGCAGGCAGCCGAGACCGGCCGGCGTGCCTCCCGCCGACGTCGGTGGCGGGCGCGAGGATGGTCACCTGGGCGCTCACCACGCGAGTCTCGCCCACCGCGGGCGTCCCGGACCTCGATCGCTCCTGCTGCGACGGACACGTGACCCCGCCGTGCGAGCGGCGAGGCCGGTGGCGCGCCGCCGCGGACCCAGGATGAGCCGGTGTGGCGTCAGCCGGCTGATGAACGCGACGAGGCGGGCCGGCGTTCAGCAGGTGCGACGGTTCGACGGCGAGCTCCAAGGGTGGGGGCGAGAGGCGTGGCGCTGAGCAGCATGGCGACGGCGGTGGCAACGATCAGGCCAGCCACCGTCAAGATCAGGAAGCCGAGAAAGGAGACCGGCAATCCACTGGAGAGCAGGCCGCCGAGCTGGCGCCCTATGGCGAAGATGAGGATGGGGTGGAGGATGTAGACCCCCAGCGAGTTCTCGCTCAGCGCGCGGATGACGGTGGCCAGCCGGCCTCCCCGAGCGACCACCGAGCTCCCGGTCAACCAGACAAGGACGGCAACGCTGACCACGAATAGCGGCTCCTGGGGCAGCAGAAAACCTCCCGTCCCCTGAGCGAAGCCACCGTGAGGCGCCGAGCCGTAGGTGACCGCGATCAGCAACCAGCCTGAGAGTGCAGCCACCGCAGCGGCCGCCAGAGCCGCACCCCACCGAATCCGCGCGGGTTCGCCGCGCGAGGCCAGCGTTCGCCCCGCTGCCACCCCCACAGCGAAGTAGCCGATCCAGAATGGGAGCAACTGGAATCCGTGCCACAGAAAGAACTGCTCGAGCACCCCGATGGGCATCGGGCCATAGAGCCGGTAGATGCAGAGCAGCGTCTGGGTCACCATCGCCGCCGCCGCCCACCACCAGAGATTGCGCCGTGGCCACACCAGGTACACGAGGTACATCTGGGGGATGAGCAGCAGGAACCACAGATGGCCGGCGCCGTAGACGATGAAGTTGACGACGCCGATGACGCTGTGCATCGGGTCTCCGGTGAGGAACCAGCCGGTCAGCGTGTACACCGGTGCCCACGCCAGCCACGGGACCAGGCTCCTGGAGAAACGGCGGCTCAGGAAGTCTCCGGTCCGCAGAGGTGCCGCGCCGTACTGGTAGCTGAGCAGCACGCCGGTCAACAACATGAACGCCGGCACCGCCAGCCGGCTGAGCAGGTCGAGATCATCGAAGAGCACCGACCCGCGAGGCCAATGGGTGGTGTGGATGACCACCACGAGCACGGTGGCCAGCGCCCGGAGGGCGACCGCCGACTCCAGTCGCGCCGGACGTGCTCGTGCCCCCTCGCTCATCCGCGTCAGCGAGGACTGCGACGTCGCCCGCCGTCGCTCGGTCCCGCTCCTTGCGGCGTCGAGAGTGGGGTGTAGGCACGGGCGTAGGCCTGGTCGTGGCGTCCCTGGGTGGTGTGGATGTACGGCACCAGGACGCGCAGCAGCACCACCTGCAGCGCGGAGGCGACGGGGACAGCCAGGAGGGCGCCGATCAGCCCCTCGAGCGCGCCCCCGATGAGCAACGCGACCACCACCGCCAGCGCCGGCAGTGCCACCACCCGGTTCATGACCTGAGGCACCACGAAGTTGGCGTCGACAAGCTGCACGATGAGGAGTACCACGACCACGAGCACGGCGTGCCCCGGGCCCAGGGTGAGACCGAGCAACAGCGGTGGCACGATGCCGAGGAACGGCCCCACCAGCGGGATCGCCGCTGTGAGCCCGGCAAAGATGCCGAGCAGAACGGAGCTTGGCAGCCCCAGCGCGGTGCAGGCCAGGCCGGTGAGCACGCCGACGACCACCATGTTGATGGCGGTGGCGCGGAGGAAGCCTCCCATGCGCAGACCCATCTCGCGGCACACGTCGGCCGCCAGGTCCTGGTGGCGGAGCGGGAGCAGATCGACGACGAACCGCTTGAGCCGGTCAGAGGTCACCAGCCACAGAAAGCCGATGACCAGCACCAGGATGAGATTGACGAGCACGCCCACGATGTAGCCGCCGAGGGTCAGCAGCACGTTCTTGGCGGTGTCGAGGCTGCCCGCGAGAGTGTTGCCGATGTTCGGGCTGCCGCTGCCTCCCAGGTTGAGCGCGTGCTGCCAGGAGGTCACTGTGGATTGGATGCTCGCCTGGTAGCTCGGGAAGTTGTGGGCCAGCGATGTGGCCTCATCGATGATCGGTTGGACCAGGAGGGTGATGAGCAGAGCCAGCACCGCGATGAACCCGAGGTAGACGGCGGCGATCGCCAGCGGGCGCGGCAGCCGAGCCTCGGCCATGCGGTTCACCAGCGGACGCATCCCCTCGGCGAACACGATGGCCACGAGGAGGATGAGCAGAAGGTCGAAGATGCGGCTGAGCAGAACCGCCAGCCCGAGGGTGGCGATCACGATGAGTGCCGCGACGACCAGAGTTCGCACGGCGAGGACGGGACGCTCGACAACCACCGGCTTCAGCGCAACGGCGGGTTCCTCCGGGGCCGCTGTGTCGGGCATGGGGCGAGAGTAGCAGCGGGTGGATGACCATGCCCGCAATCCATCCAAGCATCCTGGCGTGTTTCGATTGCGGTCTCAGTCACAGAGCTCAGGCGAGGAGATGTCGATGAACGAGCTGCCACGCCGCACCCTGGGAGATTCGGGAATCGAGGTCCCCGTCGTCGGCGTCGGGTGCAACAACTTCGGAGGGCGCACGGACGAGGCGAACAGCCGTCGGGTCATCCTGGCAGCGCTCGACCTGGGGGTGGGGTTCTTCGACACCGCCGACATCTACAGCCGGGGACGCAGCGAGGAGATCCTCGGCCGCGCGCTGGGCAGCCGCCGCGGCGAGGCGGTCGTCGCCACCAAGTTCGGCGGCTCCATGGGCTCCGCAGAGCGCGGTGGTGGTTCGCGCCGCTGGATCGCCCGGGCGGTGGAGGACAGCCTGCGCCGCCTCAGAACAGATCGTATCGACCTCTACCAGCACCACTTCTTCGACGCCGGCACGCCGCTCGAGGAGACCCTGGCGGCTCTCGACGAGCTGGTCCAGGCCGGCAAGGTGCGCGCCATCGGCTGCTCCAACTACGACGGAGTTCAGATCGAGGAGGCCCACATCATCGCCAGTGGCCACGGGTGGGCCCGGTACGTCACCGCCCAGAACGAGTACAGCCTGCTCAAGCGGCATGAGGTCGAGGAGTCGGTCATGCCCGTGTGCCGCCGGCTGGGCATGGGCATCCTGCCCTACTTTCCGCTGGCCAGCGGCCTGCTCTCCGGCAAGTACCATCGCGGCGAACCGCCACCCCCCGGCACCCGCCTGGGGCGCGACCCCAATCGTGCCGACGACCTCATGACCGGCGCCCACTTCGACGTCGTCGAAGCCCTCGAGATCTTCGCTCGCGAGCGCGGTGTCGAGCTGATCGACGTCGCCATCGGGGCGCTCGCCGCCCAGCCCCAGGTGGTGTCGGTGATCGCCGGCGCCACCAGCCCTGAGCAGGTGGCCACCAACGCCCGGGCCGGACGGTGGACCCCGAGCGACGATGACCTGGCGGAGATCGAGCGCATCACCAGTCGCCGCGCGCTGGCCTGAGCACGGTGCGGCGACGCTCCGGGGGCGCCGACGGCGCGGCTAGACTGACCCGCCGTCATCCCCAAGCACGAGGTCCGGCGCGGTGAAACTCCTCGAGTACCAGGCCAAGCAGCAATTCAGCGCCGCCGGCATCCCCATACCCCAGGGCCGGCTGGCGCGGACGCCGGCGGAGGCCGCCGCCGCGGCGCGCGAGCTCGGCCGTGTCGCGGTCAAGGCCCAGGTGCCCATCGGCGGCCGTGGCAAGGCGGGTGGCATCGCGGTGGTCGAGACCCCTGAGCAAGCGGAGCGCGAGGCGGCGCGCATCCTCGCCATGGACATCCGTGGCTACCCCGTACGCAGCGTCTGGTGCGAGACCGCCCTGGAGATCGGCAGCGAGTTCTACCTGGGCCTCACGCTCGACCGCGACCGCCGCCGGCTGGCGATGATCTTCTCAGCCGCGGGGGGGATGGAGATCGAGCAGGTGGCAGAGGAAGCTCCGGAGAAGATCGCCAAGATCTGGCCCGACCCCTTTGCCGGTCCGCACCCCTTCGAGATCCGCCGGCTGGCCTTCGAAGCGCTGCGACAGGCACCGCAGCTGCGCGACCGGACGGCATTCCTGGTCGCCCAGTTGGTCGGGCTGGCCGAGAAGCTGTACTCGGTCGCGGTCAGGCTCGACGCCGTGACCTGCGAGATCAACCCGCTGGTGCTGACCAACGATGGGCAGTTCATCGCGGCGGATGGGAAGCTCGAGATCGACGAGAACGCCGCGTCTCGCCATGCCGCGCTCGCCGAGGAGCTCGCCAAGGACGCCACCGGCGATGACGGCCGCACCGGCGACGATCCCTACGAGGTCGAGGCGCAGCGCCGCGGCCTCACCTATGTGCACCTCGACGGCGACATCGGCTGCATCGGCAACGGTGCGGGGCTGGTCATGAACACTCTCGACCTCGTCAAGCAGCACGGCGGCGAGCCCGCCGACTTCCTCGATGTCGGTGGTGGCGCCAGCGCGGAGAAGGTGCGCAGCGCGCTCGAGATGGTGCTCCTCGATCCCAAGGTTAAGGGCGTGTTCATCAACATCTTCGGCGGCATCACCCGCGGTGACGAGGTGGCCAGGGGAATCATCGCCGCGCGTGACGAGCTGCACATCACCAAGCCGCTGGTGGTGCGCATGACGGGCACCCGCGAGGAGGAGGGACGCCGGCTTCTCGCCGAGGCAGGCATCACTCCCGCGGTTAGCGCCACCGAGGCTGCCGAGAAGATCGTCGCTCTCACCAGGGAACAGCCGTGAGCGTGCTCGTCGACAGCTCCAGCCGCGTAGTCATCCAGGGGATCACCGGCAGGGAGGGCAGCTTTCACACCGAGCAGATGCGCGCGTTCGGGACCAACATCGTGGCCGGCGTGTCCCCGGGCAAAGGCGGCCAGGACGCCCAGGGGGCTCCCGTCTTCGACACCGTCGCTGACGCCGTGGCCGGCACCGGCGCCAACGTCAGCGGCATCTTCGTCCCCCCGCCCTTTGCCGCCGACGCCATCATGGAATCCGCCGCCGCGGGCATCGCGCTTACGGTGTGCATCACAGAGGGCATCCCGATCCACGACATGATCCGGGCGCGCGCGTTCGTGGAACGAGCCGGAACCCGACTGCTCGGGCCCAACTGCCCGGGCCTGGTCACGCCGGGCCAGTGCAAGGTGGGCATCATCCCCAACCACATCAACGCCCCGGGGCCGGTGGGCATCGTGGCCCGCAGCGGCACGCTGACCTACGAGGTCATCCAGGGACTCGGGCAGGCGGGCATGGGCCAGACGACATCGGTGGGCATAGGCGGCGATCCCGTGCTCGGTCTCAGCTTCACCGACGTCCTCGCGCTCTTCGCCGGCGATGCCGAGACGCGCGCGGTGGTGATGATCGGGGAGATCGGGGGCAGCGACGAAGAGAACGCCGCGGCGTTCATCCGCAGCTCTGGGTTCGACAAGCCGGTGGTCGCCTTCATCAGCGGCCGGACGGCCCCCCCCGGTAAGCGCATGGGTCACGCCGGCGCGATCATCAGTGGGAACACGGGCACGGCGCAGAGCAAGATCGACGCTCTCACCGCGGCGGGGGCGGTGGTGGCGGACACCATCGAGGAGGTGGTGCGGCTCGTCGGGGAGCGGCTCTAGGTCCTTCTGCGGCCCGCGGCGGTCTCGGTGGCCGCCGCGCTACCGTTCGGGCAGTGAACTTCGACCTCTCCGACGAACAGCGACAGATCCGCCACACCGTTCGCGACTTCGCCCGCGATGAGATCGCTCCGCGAGCTGCCGCATATGACGAATCCGGCGAGTTCCCCTACGACCTCGTCGCCGGCATGGCGCGGCTCGGCCTCTTCGCTCTTCCCTTTGACGAGCGTGTGGGGGGAGCGGGCGGCGACTTTCTCTCCTACTGCCTGGCGCTGGAGGAGATTGCCCGCGCCGACGCCGCCGTGGCCATCACCCTGGAGGCGGCGGTGTCGCTGGGCATCAGCCCCATCGTCAGCTTCGGAACGCCAGAACAGCAGCAGCGCTGGCTGCCCCGGCTGCTCTCGGGCGAGAGGCTGTGGGCCTTCGGCCTCACCGAGCCCGGGGCGGGATCGGATGCCGGTGGCACGCAGACCCGTGCCGAACCCAGGGACGGCGAATGGGTCATCAATGGCGGAAAGTCGTTCATCACCAACGCCGGGACGGACATCAGCGCGGGCGTCACCATCACCGCGGTCACCGGCAGCGCCGGCGGCGAGCGCCAGATCAGCGCCATCGCGGTCGAGCGCGGCACGCCGGGGTACACGCAGGCTCCCAGATACCGCAAGCTCGGATGGCACGCCAGCGACACGCGCGAGCTGAGCTTCGAGGACTGTCACGTTCCACGTGCCAACGTGATCGGCGCCGAGGGCGGCGGTTACCGCCAGTTCCTACAGATACTTGAGGGCGGCCGGGTGGCCATCGCAGCCCTGTCGGTCGGGCTGGCCCAGGCCTGCCTTGACGCGTCGTTGTCGCACTCGACCGAGCGGCGCCAATTCGGCGAGGCGATCGCGCGCTTCCAGGCGACGCAGTTCAAGCTCGCCGACATGGCAACCCAGATCGAGCTGTCCCGGCTGATGACGTGGCGTGCCGCAGCGGCCATCGATGCGGGCACCAGTCCGGCACCGTTCGCCTCCATGGCCAAGCTGCATGCCTCGGAGGTGGCCACGGCCTGCGCCAACCAGGCGGTGCAGATTCACGGTGGCTACGGCTTCATGGAGGAGTCGCCGGTGGCGCGCTACTACCGCGACGTCAAGGCAAGCGAGATCGGGGAAGGAACCAGCGAGGTGCAGCGCATCCTCATCGCCCGCCACCTCCTCGCCGACCTGCTCGTGGACTGATGCACGGGGCGGCCGATGAGCCACCGGGCGTAGCATCGGAGCCATGAACGGCGTCGTCATCGTCGCCGCGGCGCGTACGCCGTTCGGCCGGCTCGGCGGAGCACTCTCCAGCCTGCCGGCCACCGACCTCGGCGCGCGCGTCATCGGTGAGGTGTTGGAGCGCACCGGGACGGCCGGTGACGAGGTCGACCAGCTCATCATGGGGACGGTGCTCGGTGCCGGCCAGGGACAGGTGCCCTCCCGCCAGGCGGGCCTCAAGGCAGGGCTTCCCGCCAGCGTGCCCTCGTTCACCGTCAACAAGGTGTGCGCCAGCGCGCTCAAGGCGGTCAACCTGGGAGCCCTGCTCATCAACGCAGGCGAGGCGGACGTGGTGGTCGCGGGGGGAATGGAATCCATGTCTCGCGCGCCCTACCTGCTCGAGGACCAGCGCTTCGGCGCCCGCCTCGGCGATCGGCCCGCGGTGGACAGCGTCTTTCGCGATGGTCTGTGCTGCCCCGCCGATGGGGTGCTCATGGGCGTGCACGGCAGTGACGTCGCGGCCGAGCTCGGGGTCAGCCGGGTGCAACAGGACGAGTGGGCGCTGCGCTCCCAGCAGCGCTACGCGGCCGCCCTGGCCGCAGGTCGCTTCGCCGAAGAGATCGTTCCCGTGACCGTGAGGGAGAACGCCGTCGAGCGGGACGAGCAGCCGCGACCGGACTCGTCCCTGGAGAAGCTGGCGTCTCTGCCGGGCGCTTTCGGCCCGGGCAGCACCGTCACCGCAGGCAACGCGCCGGGCATCAGCGACGGGGCCACCGCGGTCCTGCTGATGAGTGCCGATCGAGCACGCGCCGCGGGGCTGAGCATCCTGGGCCACTGGGTCACCTCGGCGGAGTCGGCAGCGGAGCATCCTTACCTCGCCACAGTTCCTGCCATGGCTGTCGAGAAGGCGATGTCGCGCAGCGGCGGCGAGATTGATGCCGGACGTCTGGAGGTCATCGAGATCAACGAGGCGTTCGCTGCGGTGGCGATCACCAGCACGCGCATGCTCGAGGTCGATCCGGAGCGGGTCAACGTCAACGGTGGCGCGATCGCCGTCGGACATCCGATCGGCGCCAGCGGGGCACGCATCCTCATGACCCTCTTGTACGAGCTGCGCCGGCGTGGCGGCGGCTACGGCGCCGCGGCCATCTGCAGTGGCATGGCTCAGGGGGAGGCGACGCTGGTTCGTGTCGATTGAGGCGCCGGCCGCCGTGTCGATCGCCGATCGCACCCACGCCTTCGTCGAGGACATCATCCGCCCCTTCGCCCCGGCCATGGCACGTGGCCAGGGGATGCGCCCCGACGCGCTGGTGCGCGCCGCCGGAGAGCGCGGGCTCGCCGGATTGCTTCTGCCCGTCGAGTACGGGGGAGCGGGCGCTAGTCACGTCGACTTCATCGCCTTCGTCGAGGCGGTCGCTCGGGTGTGCGCGAGCAGCGCGGTGATTCTCGACGTCCATCTCAGTGTGGGCAGCGAACCGCTGCGCCTGTTCGGCAGCGCGGCGCAGCTGCGCCACCGTCTCCCGGCCATCGCTGCGGGCACCTGCACCGCGGCGTTCGCGCTCACCGAACCGGCGAGCGGCAGCGACGCTGCGGCCCTCTCCACGCGCGCCGAGCGCGATGGCGCGGGCTACCGCCTCACCGGCACCAAGGCCTTCATCACCAACTCCGGCGCCGCCGGCGTGTACACGGTGCTGGCGCGCACCGGGCCGGGGCGGCGCGGCATCAGCGCGTTCATGGTCGACGCCGACAGTCGCGGATTGAGTGTCGGCGCACCGCTGCACAAGATGGGGCTGGCCGGGTCCTGGACCGGCGAGCTCATCCTCGATGGGGTCCCGGTGAGCGCCGGCAACCGCCTGGGCGCGGAGGGCAAGGGCTTTGGCGTCGCCATGGCAGCCCTGGACAGCGGTCGCGTCGGCATCAGCGCCCAGGCGGTGGGCCTGGCACAGGGATGCCTCGACGACATCGCGGCGGCCGCGCGCGGAGTGGAGACGGACACCGATCAGACGTTGCTCGCCGGCATCCACGCGCGCACCGTGGCCGCGCGCCTGCTCACCATCCACGCCGCCCGTCTCGCCGACGCTGGGCAGCCGATCACGCGCGACGCCTCCATCGCCAAGCTCTACTCCAGCGACACTTGTATGGCCGCCGCCATCGCGGCGGTGGAGTTATGCGCGCCCGATTCCGCGTTGAACGACCATCCTGCCGCGATCCGGATGCGCGACGCCAAGGCCAGCCAGATCTACGAGGGCACCAACCAGGTGCAGCGCATGGTCATCGCCCGGGCGCTGCTCGACGACCAGTCGCGCTCCGCTGCTCGCGAGTCGGCGTCCTCTCCGCGCCGCGCATAATCGTCGATCAATCGCGGATTCGCCTGACGCCATCTGGAGCACAGACGTGGACGTTCGTTTCAACGAGGAGCAGGAGCTCATCCGCCAGAGCGTCCGCGAACTCGCCCGGGATCGGATCGCGCCACGCGCCCGTGAGATCGACGCTACCGGCGAGTTTCCCTGGGATGTGGTCGAGCTGTTTCGCAGCCACGATCTCTTCGCGCTGCCGTTCCCGCCCGAGTACGGTGGCCTGTCCGGCAGCGCGCTGACCCTCAATGTGGCCATCGAGGAGATCGCCAAGGCGTGCGCCAGCAGCGCTCTCATCCTTGCTGTGCAGGCCCTGGGCGGGTACCCGATCATGCTGGGGGGCAGCGCTGAGCAGAAGCAGCGGTTCCTGCCGGATCTGGCCACGGGCAAGAAGCTCGCCGCCTATGCGCTCACCGAGCCGGGTGCGGGCAGCGACCCGGCGGCCATGGCGACGCGAGCCACACGTCAGGGCGACGACTACGTGCTCACCGGCAGCAAGATCTGGATCACCGATGGCGGGGTGGCCGACATCATCGTGGTGTTCGCCAAGACCGATCCGAAAGCCGGGGGCAGAGGAGTCAGCGCGTTCGTGCTCGACAACGCGCGCGAGCTCAAGGGATTCACCGCCACTCCCATCCATGGCAAGCTCGGCATCCGCGGCAGCAACACCGCCGAGCTCCATTTCGACGAGGTGGTGGTGCCGGCCTCCAACCTTCTCGGCAAGGAGGGCGGCGGGTTCGCTCTCGCCATGCAGGTGCTCGACCGCTCCCGCCCCGGGGTTGCGGCCCAGGCGCTGGGGATCGCGCAGGGAGCGCTCGACTACGCCGTCGGGTATGCCAAGGAGCGCAAGCAGTTCGGCAAGCCCATCGCGGAATTCCAGGCGATCCAGTTCATGATCGCGGACATGGAGACGCAGACGGCCGCGGCGCGCGCCCTCGTGTACCACGCCTCGCGCCTCATCGATGAGCACGCCCCTGAGGTGACCCATTTCGCGTCGCTGGCCAAATTGGTCGCGAGCGACGCCGCCATGAAGGTGACCACGGATGCGGTCCAGGTTCTCGGGGGCTACGGCTACGTCAATGAGTACCCGGTGGAGCGAATGATGCGTGACGCCAAGATCACGCAGATCTACGAGGGGACCAACCAGATCCAGCGCCTGGTGGTGGCGCGCTCGCTGCTCGCAGACTGACCCCGTCACGCTCGGGCGGGTCCTAGGCGCGCCGCGGTGCGCTACCCTAGGCGGACACCCCGGCCTCATCCCAACGTCCCTGCCAACTCTGTACTCGGGAGACCGGTCGCGCTCTCCCGCGAGCGCGGAGATGCATCGGCGGCCGCGCCGCCCCCATCACTGGAACCCACATATGGCCACCTCCACACGGCGCCGCCGCTCCCGCTACAACGTGTTGCCCGGCTGGCTCAGCACCAAGCGGGTGATCGCGCTGGTCGCAAGCACCGCCGTCCTCGTGGTGGGGGTCTTCGCGGTTCGCACCGTGCTCGGCCTCGCCCACATCACCCGTCAGAATCCCCTGGCCGTGATCGGTGACCTGATCGGCGGCAAGAACAGCTCCGCCATCAACACGGCCAACACCAACCTGCGCCGCATCAACTTCGCCTTCTACGGCTACGGCGGCCCGGGACACGACGGCGCCTATCTGACGGACTCGATCATGGTGGTCTCGGTGCAACCTCGGGCCAGCGGGCCGCCGGCGGTCGCCGAGATCAGCATCCCGCGCGACTGGTACGTGCCCATTCAGCTCGGCAACGGCAAGACCACCGCCGACCGCATCAACTCGGCGTACTCCGACGGCGTCAGCGGTCAGGGGACGCTGCCCGCCAACGATCCGGCGGCGGGCTCCTCCGTGACCAATGCCACGCTCGAACACCTGCTCGGCATCCACATCGACCACTGGATCGGCCTCGACTTCCAGGCATTCAAGGCGGCTGTCGACGCCGTCGGAGGCGTTGACGTGGTCGTGCCCAACACCTTCACGGACAACCAGTACCCCGCGGGTGAGTGCAGCAGCGGACCCAATGAGAACTGCCAGTACATGACAGTCCATTTTAACGCGGGGCTGCAGCACATGAACGGGACCCGCGCCCTCGAGTTCTCCCGCTCGCGTCACTCCAACGACAACGGTGAGGGCACGGATTTCGCGCGCAGCCGGCGCCAGCAGCTCGTCGTCGCGGCGCTGAAGCAGAAGGTGGTCAGCCTGGGCGGGCTGGGCAATCTTCCCGACCTTCTCAACAGCCTCGGCGACAACGTGGTCACCGACCTCCATGTCAACGACCTCGAGGCCACCTACTCGCTGCTCAAGAACGTCGACACCAAATCAATCCTCCACGTCAGCTTCGACGACACCAACTTTCTTTATGAATGCGGCTATCCGGCCAACTGCGGGGCGTCCTACATCTACGCTCACGACCGGTCGTATGCCGAGATCGCCCACTACGTGCAGAACATCTTCGTCGACCCCGCCGCGCTCGGCCAGCACGCCGCGGTGAGCGTCGAGGACGCCAGCGGCCGCGGCCTGAACGCCTCCGGGCGCTGGACGCAGCTGTTCAAGTATCTGTCGCTCAACGCCACCGACGGCGGCCCCATCCCCCGCCGGGCGACCACACAGGTCATCGACGAGAGCGGCGGCAAGGACGCGGCCACCGCCGCCTGGCTGGCGAAATACTTCGGGGTGACCGTGACCACGCCTCCCACCCCCACGCCGGGGTCGAGCGCGACGGCCCCCGGCGCGTCCACGGCCCCGACCAGCGGTGGTGTCGTGGTGATCCTCGGCCAGGACGAGGAGAGCGCCTTTCTCAATCACCCCGGCGTGGGCAACTAGCGGAGTGCCGGGGTGAGGGTGGGGATCCTCACCGGGGGTGGTGACGCCCCCGGCCTGAACGCCGCGATTCGCGCGGTCGCCCGATCCGCGCTTGCCGCGGGCGGCACCGTGGTGGGTGTCCGCAACGGCTGGGCGGGCCTGACCGGGGACGGCGACCTGGTGGAGATGACCCGTTCCGACTTCTCAGGAATCCTCCAGTTGGGGGGCACCATTCTGGGAAGCTCCCGGGTCAATCCCATGAAGCGCGAGGGCGGCCTCGACGAGTGCCTCGGCCACCTCCGTGCCGCCCGGCTCGACGCGCTGGTGGCGATCGGTGGCGACGACACCCTGAGCGTGGCCGCATGGCTGGCACAGCAGGGGGCGCCTGTGGTGGGCGTGCCCAAGACCATGGACAACGACCTCAGCGTGACCGACTACTGCATTGGCTTCGACAGCGCGGTCAGCATCGTCACCGAGGCCCTCGACCGCTTGCATACCACGGCGGCGTCCCATCACCGCGTCATGGTTGTCGAGGTGATGGGTCGAGACACCGGCTGGGTGGGGTTGATGGGCGGGCTGGCCGGCGGGGCCGACCTGATCATCATCCCGGAGTTTCAGCTCACCATCGACGAGGTCGTGGAGCACCTTGACCGCCGCCGCACCCAGGGGAGCGACTTCTCGATCATCGTGGTCGCCGAGGGGGTGCAGATGGAGGGCGTGACCCGGGTCGGCGACGAGCCGTCGCCGACGGACGCCTTCGGCCACGCGCTGCTGAGCAAGCGCGGGGTGGGCGAGCGGCTCGCCGCCATGATCGAGGAGCGGACGGGGAACGAGACGCGCACCACTGTGCTCGGCTACACGCAGAGGGGCGGCACGCCGACCGCCTACGACCGGATCTGGGCGACGCGTGTGGGAGCCGCCGCGTACAGCCTGGCCGCCGAAGCGCGCTGGGGCGAGATCCCCGTAGTGCGCGGAGGCACTGTGGAGATCGCGTCCATCAGTGAGGTCGTCGCCGAACAGCGGCGCGTTCCAGCGGAGCTCTACGAGCTCGCCCGGGTGTTCTTTTAACGGGTGCGGGGCAGATCCCCGCCCCCCGCGTGGTCGGAGTGAATCCGACCACGCTCCCCCCGGCCCCTCGGCGCGCCTCGCGCGCCGGCTCGGCATTCGCCTCACACGAGCCGGCAGCGGGGCGGATCCTCCCTTACGCCACCCAGGCAGGGGCGGAGGTGGCGTCGAAGTCGAGGTGGGTGGTCACCTGCTTGGGCGGAGCCGGGGTGGGGGAGTCAGCGTGGTTCAGCCACCACAGCTGGAAGTGTCCGGTGGCGTCGGCGGGGGCGAGATAGACCAGGCTGGTGCCATCGGGTGCCCACGCCGGCGATGCGCAGAGACAGGCGTTGACCAGCACTCGCGGAGGGCCGGGGGCGCCGTTCAGCAGGGGGATGACCTCCAGCCTGGCGGTCTGGGTGTCGGACGTGCAGATGACAGCGAGCTGGCTGCCGTCCGGGCTCACCGCCGGCTCTCCGCAGTCATCGGTCGAGGCTGTGAGGTACGTGGGGTCGGCTCCCGGCCTGGCTACCGTGGCAATCCGGGAGACGATCTGTGACTTGGCGTTGAGCGCGTACTGGGCGTACAGCACCCCTCCGTCGGCAAGCGGGACCGGGTTGACATCGCCCCCGGTGTAGCTGGTGGGGGTCGTCCACTGCCGGGACTCCAGCCTGCCGGACAGGGGACCGGACCACACCGCGAAGTGCACCTCGAAGGTCTGCCCGGTCTTGGGACCGTCGTAGTTGAAGATCACGGTTCGTCCGTCGGCTGCGAGGTGCGGCCAGAAGGACCAGGCGTTGAGCTCGACATGCGCCGGTGTGGGGGTGGCGTTGGACGTGAGTTTCTGGACGATCGCGCCGGAGGTTGCGTCCACCAAGTAGATGTCGCTGTACTCGGCGGCGCGAGCCACCACCAGGAGCCTGCCCGGAGTCGCGACCGACGGCTGGATCCAGGCGCCGTCGGCGGCCGGCAGCCCCATGTCCTTGAACTGGCCGCCGTGGAACCGATAGAGATGTCCCGCCTGGGTCACATAGATGGTGCCAGGGAGGTTGAATGCCGGGGTTTCCTCGGTGGGGGCGACGACTGGCGGATTGGTGACCAGCGTCGACTTGCGACTCGCCAGGAACCGGTTGACCCCAAAACCGAAGCCGACCCACACCACCAGCAGCGCGGCGATGAGACTGAGACGTCTCACGTGCTCGGGAAATACTTGTGCACGAGCGGGAGGATCAGATCCCAATTGGGACTCAGGACGTCCTGAGAACCGATCGTCTGCGTCTGGGTATACGGCGGAAGGAGCACCACCTGCTGCACGTTGCTCAGCGAGACGTTGCCGGCGATGGGCAGGAGCTCGCCCACCTGGGTCACCGACATGTCGGTGCTGAACTGGTTGCTCATGGCGCTGGCGATGTCGGGGATATCGGCGATGCCGAGCAGCTTGGCCTTGGCGCGGAGGGCGAGAAGCACCTGTTGCTGGCGCACCGAGCGACCGAAGTCGCTACGCAGGTCGTCGTGACGTGACCGCACATACTGAAGAGCCTCCGTCCCCGTCATGTGCTGCGGCCCGGGAAGCACAGCCACCCGCTCGATGTCGTAGGGACTGTTGCCGCCGAGGTCCTTGGGATAGAAGTCGTCGAGCACAGGGTTGCTGGCCACCACATCCACCCCGCCCACCTGGTCGATGAGATGGATGAGGCCGAGAAGACCGATCCAGGCGTAGTGGTCGACATGAACGTTGAAGTCCTTCTCCACCGTGGCAATGGAGGCGTCGACGCCACCGTTCAGGTAGGCCTTGTCGATCTTGTCGGTTCCCCCCGTCGACAGCGGGACGTAGAGATCGCGTGGGATCGAGAGCATGGTCACGTGTTTGGTCGAGGGATCGACGCGGGCCAGGATCATCGACTGCGTCAGCACCTGATTGCTCTGAAACTTGGCGTCGTTGTCCGAGCCGAGGAGGAGGACCGTGAAGGCGCCGGGGGCGCCGGCGATCGGTGCCGGTGACGCGGTGGCGGCAGGACCGGACGCGGACGGGCTGGCGCCGGCCGCTGTGGCGTGATGGATGCTGTGGCCGAAGTCCTGGAACGCCGCGGCGATCGCGGGCGAGAAATACAGGGCCGCGCCGGCCCCGCCGCTGACCGCGAACCCCACCACGATTCCGATGACCGGGAGGATGCCGCGCGGCGGTCTTGACCCGCGCCTGCGCCGGGGGCGCGACGGCACCTCGGGAACGCTCACTGGGCGATGGTACGGAAATGCCGAAGCCGACTGGTTCCCCGATCGGCAGCGACGGACTACGCGACTACACTCGGCGGCCGATGGACATCGTCAACCGCCTGCTCGAGGGCGACGTGCGCGCCCTCGCCCGAGCCATACGGCTCATCGAGGACCGTGATCCGGCCGGCGAGGATGTTCTTCGCCAGGTCCGCGGCCGTGCCGGGGCGGCTCACGTGGTCGGTCTCACGGGTGCCCCCGGAAGCGGCAAGAGCACCGTCTGCGACCAGCTCATCGAGCGCTGGCGCAGCGCCGGTCATCGCGTCGGGGTCATCGCCGTCGACCCCTCGAGCCCGTTCAGCGGGGGCGCCATCCTCGGTGACCGGGTGCGCATGCAGCGTCACACCGGAGACGACGGCGTGTACATCCGCAGCATGGCCGCACGGGGACACCTCGGCGGCCTGGCCAGCGCAGCCCGCGAGGCCATCCGTCTCATCGACGCCAGCGGCCGCGATCGGTGCCTCATCGAGACAGTCGGCGTGGGCCAGAGCGAGCTGGAGGTGATGCAGACAGTCGACACGACGGTGGTGGTGACCACACCTGTGTCGGGCGACAGCGTCCAGATCCTCAAGGCGGGCATCCTCGAGATCGCCGACATCTTCGTGGTCAACAAGGCCGACCTGCCCGGTGCCGCCAAGGTCGCCCGCGACCTGCGCGACCTGGTGCGCCAGACCAAGGGGACGAGCCACTGGAAGCCACCTGTGATCCAGACCACGGGGACCACCGGCGCCGGCGTTGGCGAGCTGCTCGACGCGGTGGAGCGGCACCACGACGTGATCGCAGGCGATGGTGAGCTGGAGCGGCGACGGCGCGACCGGCTCGCGGCGGAGGTCGAGTCGATAGTCGTCGAGCGCGCCGCCGAACGTGCGCGGCGTGAGCTCGAAGAGGGCACAATGGCTACGGAGCTGAGCGGCGATCTCCGTGGTGTCGACCCCTACGCCATCGCCGACCGCATCCTCAACGCCCACGCCAGCGAGACCCACTGATGGCCCAGACGACCCAGCCCCGGCGGTTGGCACCGGCGGTGCCCGAGGA
>DAIUFS010000006.1:0-38351 GCA_036844485.1 Candidatus Dormiibacterota bacterium
CGTAGCCGGTGGCGGTGTAGGTCTGGCTGGTGCCCGCGGTGATCGACGCCGTCGCTGGATTCAGCAGGAGGTGGTCGAGCGCCGCCGGGTTGACGGTCTCAGCCTGGGTGGCCCGCGTCAGGCCGGTGTCGGTCCCGCTGGCCTGGTCGTCCACCGTCAGGGTGGGATTGCCGGCCAAGGTGTCGCGGTACTGGAAGGTGAAGGTCGACGACCCCGAGGCGATGGTTTGGGAGAAGCTGAGCTGGTTTATGTTGTTCGTGTCGTAGAAGAAGCCCGACGGGGCGTTGCTCGACAGGAACACGGACACGCCCCCGACGCCGGCGGTGGCTGTGTTGTTGGAGGCGTCCTCGAGGGTGGCCGTGATGGTGCCCGAGGCCGATCCGGCTGTGAAGCTGCGTACCGGGGTGGTGAAGGCGAAGTGGGTGGGCAGCACGTCGCCGGCCGCGATGTCGCCGAGCCCGGCTAACGCGTTACCAGTCGCGGTAGTCGCGGTTGACATGCTGCTCGACGGCGAGGACCAGGATCCACTCGAGAACCGGCGGACCTGAAGCGCGCTCGTGTTAGTCCCAGCGCTGAGGTCGGCGCTCACGAAGGTCGCCGTGACGTTGACAGTCGAGAAGGCGAGGCCACCGGCCGGCGTCAGCGTCCAGTACCGGTTGACGCTATGAGCAGTGTCGAGGCCCGAGGTGGAAAGGTTCGGCTCGGCGCCGGTCGTCGTGGAGGCTGTGACGCTCCCCCCCGTCGTGACGGAGGCGAAGGTCGAGGTTACCGGCGTGTATGCCGAGGCAGAGCCGACCTCGAAGGTCACTGCCACGTTGGAGCCGGTGGTTACCGGCTTTTTCAGATTCCCAACCACCGCGCCACTCGTGCGCGTCACCGCCCCGTTGGTGGTAAGCACATTGGCGCCAGTGGTGACGTTGCCCCCTGACATGGCGAGTGTCCCGGTGACTGTTTCATTGTTCGTCAGGACCACCGCGCTTGCGTTCGACACTGTGAGCGCAGCGAACGTGGTGGCCGTCGAGCCGCCGATCGTCTGGACAGGCGTGCCCGAGAACGTAAAGGCGGGAACAGAGGTGACGGCCCCGTTGTTCGCGTAGTTGCCAAGGAGCGTCATTGGACCCGCATAGACGGGTGACGTGGCATTGTCGACCGTGAGATTGAAGTAAGTCGTCGCAGCCAAGCTACTGGTGCCCGTGAACCCCCCAGTGAAGTCGACCGTGCCGCCGCTCGCGGCGAAGGATCCTGTCGTCGGGTTGAAGGATCGTCCGATCTGGAGAGTGCCGTTGGACATTGTCAGGCTGCCATTGGCCGCTGTGCCAGGACTGGTCGCGAAGTCACGCGTTGTCACGGTGCCGCCAGATATGACGAAGGCCCCACCTGTCCCGCTTGTTGCGCCTTGAACCAGGATGTCGTTGGTGGCGAGTGAGGGCGTCACGTTCAGCGAACCGGCGCTAACCGTCACCGTGGCCCCGTTGGGGACGGTCATGGAAGCCTTGCTGAACGTCAGGGTTCCACCGCTCACCAAGAGCGAGGAGCCTGATGCGAGGGTGGAGGAGTCGAATGTGAGCGATCCGCCGCTAACGTTCAGTGAAGCGCCCGATTGGATGGTGAGGGTCTTTGGGCTCGACGTAGCGGTGGAGTACACCGGGTACCGAGGCATCCCGGAAGGGATCACGACGAGATCGCCGTTGCCGGGCACGTTGCTGCTCCAGTTCGACTTTGTACCCCAGTCGGTGCTGGTCGCACCGGTCCATGTCGCCGTCCCGGCGGCTACGTAAGGCCCGACGTATGGCCCGCCGCCACCAACCGGTGGCGCACCCGCGGGTACCGCGCTCGGCGACGAGGTATCCGCCACCGTCCGCGCCATGTCCACCAGCCCATTCCCCGTCTGGTCCGAGGTCCCAGCAGGATTCGCATCGGCGCCAATGCGCCCGTCAACCACATCATTCGTAGCCGTCGGGTCCACAGCCTGCTCAAACGCCGCAACGCCGGCAACGATCGCTGCCGACGCGGAGGTCCCCGTGACAGTCGTAGTCCCGCCGCCAGCGGCCAGCGTGGTGATGTCCACACCCGGCGCAGCCACGAAGGCGTCCACACCATAGTTGCTCCCAGAGGCCAGGGCACCCGACTGGTCCGTCGACGAGGTGCCCATCACGTACTGGTCGCCGGCGGGGTACGTCGGGGTCGACACGCCGTCGTTCCCAGTCGCCGCCACCAGCACCACGCCGTGCTGCCACGCGTAGGTGATCGCGTCCTGGAGCGCCTGGCTGAAGCCGGGGTTGCTGAAGCTCATGAGGATGACGCTGGCGCCGTGGTCGGTCGCCCACATCACGCCGTTGACGATGTCGCTGTCCTGGCCGACGCCCTTGGCGTCGAGGACCTGCACCGGCATGATCGACACGCCGCTGGGCGCCACGCCCGCGATGTCGACGCCGTTGTCGGTGGCGGCGGCGATGATGCCGGCCATCGCGGTGCCGTGGCCGTTGGGGTCGGTCGCCGGGTCAGAGCCCGCGAACGCGGTGTACCCCGGAACGAGCTTGCCCGCGAGGTCGGCCTGGCTGCCGTCGACGCCCGTATCGAGAACCGCCACCGTCGCAGTCGACGATGGCGTAACGCTGCCGAAGACGTTGTCCCAGCCGATGGCGGGGAGCGCCCACTGGCTCGAGTAGCTCGGATCAGATGGTGACGCGCGCGCGGCCCGCGTGTGATCGACCTCGACGGAGCGCACCGCGTGATCGGCCTTGTACGCGGCGATGGTCGTCGTCTCTGACGCAGCCGGCACATCGACGACGAGCAGGTGCAAGCCCGGGATCGAGCTGCGCTCAACGCCCCCGCCTGCACTGACGACCGCCGCCTGCTGGCCGGCCGACAGACCGGCCGTCGTCTGCACGAGCAGCGACACGGTGCCGGTCTTCGGGCGAGTGCCCAGCGGCTCCGTCGGCGTCAGCGAGGCGAGCGACGGGCCGGTGTTGGCCTTCGAGGAGTGGAGATACCCCACAGGCTGCCCCTTTGTAGAGGAATGGCTGCCCGAGGTCTGGGTGGTGGGCGATGTGGTGCCGGCAGTCGCCTGTTTGCCGGTCGACGGGCCGGCGGGCGATGAGAGGGCGGCGTTGCCGGCGATGAAGCCCAGCGCCGCGATCGCTCCGCCCGTGGCCAGGTACCGGCCGAACGGGAGGAGGAGACCTCCGCGCTGCTTGCCGCGCTTCCCCGCGTGCCAGCGTCGCATCATCATGCGACGTCACACCCCACCGTCGAGAGCCCCCCTCTCACCCGGCTAGGTACCCGCCCTCTCGAGGCGTCTCACGGTCGAAAGCATTCCCACAGTCCTTCCCCGCCCGCCACGGCTGGTCGTCTGATGTGTTGGCCAGCAACCCTTCCCGGGGCCACAGGAGCAGTCTCGGGGGTACGTCAGCGAACACATAGACGCGTTTAGGGCACTCTCGCTGGCGCAGATGCATCACGTCAGCAGCCCAGCTTCATGGTTGACTTGGGTCGTGGAAGCACCCCTCATCTCCATTCGCGACCTGCTCGACTCGCTGTTCGATCGGGGGGCCTCGGACCTGATCCTCAGCGCCGACGCCGCACCCATGTTTCGGGTCGATGGGTACCTCGTGCCCGGCGGCGAGGTAAAGCTCACCCCAGAGGACACCGACCGCCTGGTGCGCGAGCTCCTCGCCCCTCAGCAGCGCGTCGTGTTCTCAGAACAGAGCAACGTCGACTTCTCGTTCCAGTGGGGTGAGCGCGGCCGCATCCGTGGCAACGCCTTCCGGCAGCGCGGGACGGTGGCGGTGTCTCTGCGAGCGATCCCCACGCACATCCCGTCATTCGCCGAGCTGATGCTCCCCGAAGCCGTGAGCGGCCTGGCAAACGCGCCGCATGGCCTCGTGCTGTTCACAGGCCCCACCGGTGCGGGCAAGTCGACCACCCAGGCGAGCCTCATCGACGCGATCAACGAGGAGCAGGCCCGTCACATCATCACGATCGAGGACCCCATCGAGTACCTGCACCAACACAAGCGCTGCGTGATCGAGCAGCGAGAGGTGGGAGTGGACACGCCGACATTCGCCGGTGCGCTGCGCAATGCCTTGCGCGAGGACCCCGACGTGGTGCTGGTTGGGGAGATGCGCGACCTGGAGTCGATCGCGATCGCGCTGACCGTGGCCGAAACCGGGCACCTGGTCTTCGCAACACTGCACACCAACGACGCGGGGCAGGCGATCCACCGCATGGTGGACGTCTTCCCAGGTGGACAGCAGCAGCAGATCCGGGTGCAGCTGGGCTCAACGCTGGTCGCCGTCGTGCACCAGGAGTTGCTGCCGAAAATTGGCGGCGGTCGTGTCGCGGCTTTCGAGGTGCTCGTGGCCACGCCCGCGGTGAAGAACCTGATCCGAGAGAACAAGGTGGGCCAGCTCCGCAATGTAATGGTCACGTCGGCCGATGCCGGCATGTGCACCCTGGAGGCCGCCCTGGGGTGGCTGGTTCGCGCCGGCCTGGTGACCGAGGAAGTCGCCCTCGCGCGCTCGACCTTCCCCAAAGAGGTGTTGAGCCACAGCGCTCCCTACACGCCATCGCCGAACGGCCCTCCGGGCCCACCACCTGCTCCCTGGCTACCGCAGCAGACGACGGAGGTCACCGGCATGGGTGCAACCGTGGCGCCGGCGCGGGCTGACCGCCCCGCCTGAGCGATAACGCTGCGAATGGCACGGTCCGAGGCTGGCTCCGCGCCCGGGGTCTGAGCCTCCGACCCCGAAACAGGGGAGGCTGGCGTGGCCGCCCCAGCGAGGGCAACCGGCTGGCACGGGTACGTCACGGACTGCTGTGGTCAGGTGCACCCGGGTAAACTGGAGGCATGCTGCGCGCCCTCCGCTCTGAGGTGAGCCTGCGAGACAGGAATGCGGCCTTCCGTTTGGTGCTGATCGCGTACGCGCTCCTCAGCCTCCTCGACTGGCTGACGACCACAACGGCACTACCGCAGGGTGGTCGCGAGGGCAACCCCATCGCAGCCTCGCTCTACATGCAGTACGGCTCTGTTGGGCTCTTGGCGTTCAAAGCGCTGGTGGTCGCCGTGATCGTCGGCGTGCTTGTCTTCATCCCACGGCGGGTCATGTCGCAGCGGGTCGCAGTCTGGGTCGCCACTGCATTTGTCGTTCTCACCGCGGTGGCGGTGATCGGTAATGTGCATGCGCTCGCGTCTCTGCAGAACGACAATCTTCAGCCTCAGTCGTTTCCCCACGTGCGCTTCATCTAGCGTTGAGGCTCGTGCCTAGCGCGTTGAGGCCCGCGCCTGGGATTTGTCAGCCGACCTCCAGGTCAGTCGCGGCAGCCTCGGCGCGGCGGCGCCCTGACACCAGTCGCACTGCATCGCGCACCAGACTGGTCAAGGGGCCGGAAGGCCTCAGCGAGCCTCCCGCGATGACGAACAGGAGCGCCATGGCGACGTTGTAGTCGTAGTTCAGGAAGGCTTGCTTGGCAAACAGGTAAAAGGCGATCAGCGCACCGGCGCCGGCGATGAGGAGATCACCGTAGTCCCGCGGTCGCCGCAAGACGAAAATGGCGACGCTCGCAACCGTCCCCAGGAGTAGCAGCGAAGGCGGCACGAACCCACGCCCGAGGACGATTGACAGCCCGTTCAGGTTAACGGAATCGTGCCTAGTCGGAAGGTCGCTGTAAATCGTCACCGTGTCGTACACGAACTGCGGAAGACCCGTCCACAGTGCGAACGGGGCCACGACGATCAGCGCACCGGCAGTGGCCCACAATAGTTCTCGCCAGATCGAGCGGGTCCAGAAGAGCATCGGGACAATTAGCGGCATCATGGTTGGCTTGCTGGCAAGTGCCAGTGCAAGAAGCACGACCGACCAGTTGCGATGACGATCGCGCAAGACCAGCCACCACGCCAGTCCCGCGAAACAGAAAACGTCCGTCCACGCATTGAGAATCATCAGCGGGATGAAGGGGGACGCTGCCCACAGAGCAGCGATTGTGGCGTCGAACGGCCTGTCCGGCCATGCACGCCGCAGCCAGATGAGTGCGGCCGCCAAGACTGCGATATTCAGTACGACCAAGGTGAGGCGAACGTCGCCGAGCAGTCTGGCGGGGATGCTCAGCAACACGACAACCGGCCCGTAATTGAACGACGCCGACCCTAAGATCACGTGGTGCGGCGGATGATCGATGAAGATGGAGTACACCGGCGAGTAGGGATTCTCCCCGTGGAGGAGAGCGTGCGTGGACCCCTGCACCTCACGGAACACGTCTATCTGCGCGGAGCCCCATAACCATCGGGAGGCGAGATTGCTGGCCACCATGGCTGCACCCACGATGACCGCCGCCCACGCGAACAGCGGACGCCGGATCATTGGTACAGCCGCCAACACGATGGCGGCCAGCGATAGCTCCCAGGCAGATCCCACGTACGCGGGCACGAGAATCAGTGGCACCGCGATGGCGGCCGCGCAGAAGAGCGGCCTGGGAAACGACGAGGATCCTCCGACGGCGAGCAGGCAGAGCACACCGGCCACGACGATCATGGCGAAACCAAAGACGAAAGGCCCCGGCGAGGCAGGCTGCACTTCCCCGCTGGGTCCCAGTGGCGCCCATACGTTCCCCACGCCGAGGAGGCCGAGGGCCAGCACAGCCGTCTCGGAGCGACTGATTGCGCCGAGCCCAGGGCGCATGGCTGTGCGCAAATTGATGCGAGCGGGTATCCCGATCAGCGCACGATACACGACCGTCCGACGCCACGCTTGCCTCGTTAGTCCCTTCACGCCTTGGTTCGGTTGGCGCCTCCATCCTGTGCCGCGGAACGCGGCCGAGCGGTTCCCGGGCCAGCCCTCATCCCTCTACCGCTGGGACCGGTACTCGCGACGATGCCGGCCCCACCGGCCCGAATCATGCGCAACCCCCCTTGTCTCGCGTCAGGCAAATCGCTGCGGCTCATCTCGGTAGGCCCGGCCTCAGGTCAACTGCGCTTTGGCAGATCTGTGGTGGCGTAAACTGCGCGCCATGTCTGCGGGGTTTCATGTCCCGATGAATGGCCAACGACTCGCCTAGTCCTGACCAGCAGGATGCTGGTCCTCATCGCGCAACGGTCGCGCGGCAACGCGGTGGCTTTTGGCGGACCACAACCCGTACCAAGCTTCCGACCTGGCTCACCGCTGCTCTCGTCGTAGGTTTTGTGGTCGCGACACTCAGTGTCTACATCCCGGGGGACTGGAGAAGCGGTGACGTCACGATCTATCACATTTACGCGGTGGCGTTCTGGAACGGCTTACCGCATCCACTGCTTCCCGCTGAGTATCCGCCTCTGGCAATTCTGCCGTTCTCAGTAACCCTCGCTGGCCCGCCCGACTGGTACCCTGATGTCTTCGCTTTCTGGATGGGGGCGCTCTTCATTGTTGGGTGGTTCTGTTTTCGCAAGTGGACCACCCCGCGTGAGGCGGCGGCGTACGCGTTCTACTTGCTTGCTGCTGGCTCCGCAACTCTTCTGTTCCGCTACGACCTGTTGCCCGCTCTGGTGACCGTGGGAGCATTGTGGTCAGCACAGCGCAACCACTTCCGAGCGTCATATGCGCTTGTCGCCTTCGGAACACTGCTCAAGCTGTTTCCTATTATCCTCTTGCCTGTCGTGGCTATCGCCCACTGGCGAGGTCGTCGCGACGCTGATGTGAATGCTTTGCGACATGTAGCGCTAGCGGCGGGAGGATGTCTCGCTATGATTGCTGCCGGTTTCCTCGTGGCCGCGATATTCGATCCGGCACGAGGGCTATCGGCACTGACGTTCGACCTGAAACGCCCCACGGAGGTCGAGTCTGTTCCGGCTACCTTGTTGTGGCTTGGATCTCTCGCCGGAATCTCGGTCCGTCCTGCGGCAGGATCATCCCTCAACCTGATTGGTGCGCTCAGCGACCCCATTGGTGTGGTTGCGATTTTTGCGCTCGGGGCCGGCGTCCTATGGGTCTTCTGGAGGCAGATACATGGGCACATCACCGCCGGACAGGCGGCTGTGGCGATGCTATTGGTGCTTCTGTGCTCAAGCAAGGTTTTGAGCGCGCAATATCTCATATGGCTTGCGCCTCTACTCGCAACAACGGTGGGATTTGAGATG
Organism: Candidatus Dormiibacterota bacterium; assembly: GCA_036844485.1. GTDB lineage: Bacteria > Chloroflexota > Dormibacteria > Aeolococcales > Aeolococcaceae > Aeolococcus. Next base: position 8,108 of record DAIUFS010000006.1, read on the forward strand.
CGCTGGTTCGCCCTGTGCCTGATGACTGCACTTATATTCCCCGGTCTATGGGACATCGGCGTACACGAACGCGGGCCAACGATTGCCTACGGATCGGTGCTCTTGGTTGGAATAGCGGTGCGTAACGCCCTGCTTATCTACTTGACCGCACGCTTCTTGGTCGCGCCGGGTATCGACCGAGCGTCTGAACGCATCGCCGAAATGCCACGAGTACCGCTGCCGGGGGCTGTCAGAGCCTGAAGTCACGCCACCACTTGGATTGGACGCCGGGGCCATGGGAGGGCGGACCGGTTCACAGGGCTCCTCGGTCGGGCCATGCGAGGGCGAGGCCCACCCGGAACTGATCGCCCGGTTCCTCGCGCAGCTATCGCGTCGGTACGCCCAAAGCGATGGCAACCGGCAGTGCCACAGCAAGTGCGATGAGCGCTCCACCAGCCTCCCAGGCGTACACGCCAACACCGACGCGTGCGCCACACGTGCGGCAGCGACCGCGGAGCGCCGGGTAACTGACGAGAGGGATCAGCTCGTACCACTGGAGCGTTCGGGCGCAGCTGTCGCAGTGCGAGCGGCCGCCCAGAGACTCTCGCAGCCCTCGAGATGCCACCACACCGGCGAACGATCCCAGGGTGGCTCCGAGGAGTGCTGCGAAGACCACGATGACGACGGTCATGTGTGGGCCGTGGGGTATCGCATGACCGTAATACTCACTCCGCCGCGTCAACGGCGGTCTTTCGCACCGGGACAGGGTGCCCGACGATCTGCTCGGGTCCGCCACGCGCGAGGATCAAGTCTCCCAGGACCAGCGTAATCACAATGGCCAGTAGGACCGAGGAGAAGATGCCTGCGACCTGTGCTGGGCCTGTGAAGGGCAGAGCGGCTCCTTGCTTCGCGAGGAGGGCGTCTCCTGCCAGCAGCAACGGGACGGCCAGGCGCCAGTTGAGGGCATTCCCCGGCCTGGCGAGCCACCATATCGCGGCAAAGACGTACGGCTCCAGAAGGTAGTACGGGTACGTCGCATTGCTTAGCATCGGAAAGGAGGCGGCGACTATCGTGAGAAGCCCGAAAAACCCAGCGATCGTGGTCGCCGTGCCCGGTCGACGCCACACGGTCGCGGCAGTCAGCATTAAGGCTGCCACGATGACGAGGTAGGTGTCAGCGTGCTGCCCGAACCCGGCCCAGGACGTGCCTAGAGCAGCCGCCCAGATTGAGCCGCCGGCGATAGGCACGTTGCTGCGATAGGTGATGAGAGAGTGAACCGCATTCGCAGGGTCGGCGACGAAGAAGGGTGTGAACCCAGCGGCAGCGATGATCGCCGCGACAGACAGCACGGCGGCGGTTGGTTTCATGCGACGACCCGCCAGAGGGAGCAGAGCGAACGGGATGATATACAGCAGGGCGGTGCTACGAGCGAGGACGGCCAGACCAAGTGCGATCCCCGTGTTAGCAGATCGCTGCCTGATGGCGTACCCCGCTGCCAGGACCACCAACCACAGCTCGATCGGCTGTTCGAGGTGGCCGTAGTCGCCGACGCTGATCCACAGCGTCGGCGCGAGGAGGAAGACACAAGGCGTCGCCAACCGCCACTCGAGCGCGCCGCGCGCCTCCTCGATGATCCGCACCGCGGTAACTGCGAGCAGCAGCGCGAAAACGGCAAAGACCGCGTCGATGATGGCTGTGCGAAGTCCGACGTCGCCCGCCCAACCCATCAGATTGGCCACAGCCGCCAGCGGGATCAATGGAAGCAACCCAAGGGGACCGTTGGCGTTGGGGCCCTGACCCAGGGTGTTCGTGGAGTAGATGAAGAGCGGGTGGCCGTGTGCCGCGGTCTCCGCAGATGGCCAGAAGAACACGTCGAGATCCGAGGTCTGGCGCAGCACCAATGGGCTCACAGCCCAAGCTGCAACGTAGGCCAAGACGAGCACAGCGACGATCACCTTCTGTGCACCGAACCGCGCCATCAGCCGACTCTAAGGCCCATCACCCCGGGCGAACCTGCACTCGGGCGTTAGGCTGGGCCGTTATGGGGTTCGCCATATTCCTCAACCCGACCCGCGATCTGCGCAGCCGGTGGGATGGAATCGACATGAAGGAGGGCCCGCCGTGACGAACGGCGGGCCCTCCCTACTTCTGGGCTAGATCAAAGACGCTCGGGCTCTAGGGGCAGACGACGGTGATAGTGCCGTTGCTGTCCGAGTAGCTGAAGGTTTCAGCCGGGGCACTGTGGATGAGCAGATCGGTGACGAGTTCGCCCTTGTTGACGTCGCCGCTACTTGTCTTGGAGTCGAGGGTCATCGGGTAGACGCCCTTGTCGCTGTAGTACCCGTCGACCGCGGTCTGGATGGTCCCCAGATCCGTGTTACACGCTGCAGTCTTGCCACGGTTGGCAACGCCGACAACGTTGAACAGGACGATCGCCGCCAGGATGGCCAGCACGGCGATAACGACCAGCAACTCGATGAGGGTGAACCCTTTCTGGCCCTTGCGCCTGCGCCGCGCGACCCTGTTGTATACATTGTCCATGGTTCTGTGTACTCCTCCTTGCCCGACTATTGTTGATTCGGACCCGCCGAGATCGACGCGCCCCTCTGCGAATAGGATCATCCTGTTAGGAGAGCCTCGGGAGTAGATGCAGATGCCCTAGACTCGCCTAGTGAAAATGACCGTCAAACCAGCGAGAGGCCGGCGCGTCATGGGCCGTAGTTGAAGTCCACGACGCCACTGGTTAATTGCGCTCCGCACTGGGCCTGAATTACAGCGCGGGCTGGGCTAGGCGGCGCCGTCAGGCCTGGGTAGACGTAGTCGTCGTAGACGAAGCACAGATTCACGGTCGACAGGGAGCCAGGCCCGGTGAGCGATAGCCCGCTGCTAACCTTCCCCGTTACGTTCGAGTAGAACGAGTTAGCAATCAGGAAACCGTCACTGACGCTATCGCCTCCGTTGCCGCCGATGGAGATCCCACTGGATCGCATGTCGACGCTGCCGTTGATCGACTTACCGTTGCCCGAAACGGTGAGCGTGCAGCCGGAGCCGGTAATGCAGCTTGCCACGCCACCCGTATCGAGCAAGTGTGGGTCCGAGAGAACCGCCACAAGACCGTATGGAAGGCTGGGACAAGGCACGATGTCGCCATCAGGACATCTCGGCGCGGTGACCGAGACCGCGCCCTGCCCGGGGAAACTCATGGACCCGCCGGTGGCCCCCGATGCAGAACAAGGCAGGTAGGCTTTTCCGCTGGCCACGCTGCCTCGGCACGCCAGGTAGAGAGTGACGCCCGGGGTGGGGGTACAGTTTCCGCTGGCGTCGATAGTCCCGGGCGCGCATAGGATTGCCTGCCCGGAGACGCTCAGCCCGCCGGTGAGCACATATACGCCGGATGTCAACTGCACACTTGCCTGGCCGCTGACCTTGACCGTATTCCACACGCCCGGAGCGAGCGTGACGGTGGGGCCCTTTGAGAGAGTCACACTGCAACCGCTGGCCCCATCCCAGGTCCCTCCCACGGCGGCGCTAGTGCAGTTCGCCGGCTCGCCCACCGGCGTAGGAGCCGGAAGACTTGCGAGTGGATCGGGAAGCGTCCGCGGGTACGCCGTTGCGTTGGGGTTGCAAACACAGCCTGCGTAGTTAGAAGGCGGCGATAGCACCCGAATGTGTGCGGAGCCGGGGCAGCTTGTCGCAGATGCGCATGCTGTCAGAGAGCCGGTGATGCCACCATTCACGAAGTCGTCACCGCCGATCGTCTTGACACCGCAGAATGAGCCGACTGGACACTGAGCGGTCAGCAAGGTGAGCACATTGGTAGTAGGCGATGTAGTGGTACTCGGGGGCAGCGGTGTCTCATTGAGGATGCAGAGGAGGCAGTACCCGGCGGCTCCGCTCCCAATTGTGGTCGTGTTGCCTGGATTGCAGTCCCTTACCGTGTAGCCCACGGTGTCGCCGCTTTGCATGGCTAGGGTGGCGGTATCTGAGCAAGTTGGAACCAGGTCGGTTCTGGCAGCATTTGCCGCGGCGTACGCAGCTCCGCCCTCGGCCGACGAGTCGCTGGAGGCGGTGGCCTCAGTGCGGACGTGCTGCATCCCGGTTGTGTCAGCGAAGCGGAGAACCGATACCACGACCACGCCGAAAAACGCGATGAATGCCAGTGCCAAGATCACGGTCTGGCCGCGCTCTCTTGCGCGGCGGCGACACATGGTGCGTCTTAACATGGGCTGCCCTTAGAGGTTATGGCTGCCGCTGCTCCGTCGGGATCACCGGCAACAGGATGGAGGTTGAGCGTCTGCGAGAACGCCCCCTTCGTCACGCCGGTCGCTGCAATGGTGACGGGGAGTGACCGAAGCCAGAAGTAGCTCTCTCCAGGCGGTTTGTACGACGCGGGCAGAGCAGCGCCCACCTGGAATTGGATGGTGTCGAAGCGATCCACGTGGGTCGTGCCTACCGACGACTTGGCTAGACTCATGCTTACCAAACTCTCGGTGCGCGTGACCATTACGTCGCTTGGCAAGGGTGGTGGTGTCGGCGGGGGTTGTGTGGTGTAGGCCGCGATATCGCATGACGAGTCCAAGAAGTTGGGTCCCTGAGTTCCCAGCACGGGCCAGGCGAAGCACAAGAGTGCAGGACCGCCCGCAGCACAGGCAGTTTGCCCGTATCCGGTGGTTGAGGTACATGTTGAACTTGTCTGGCCATACACGTTGCTGTTCACCGTGATGCACGCGGCTCTGGCACCGTCCTTGCCCAAGATCTGCTCGAGGAAGGCCAGATCGTGAGCACCCGCAAGGCGAGCTTGTGGGCCCCCGGGAGTCAGGGTTGCCAAGCCCACGGTGAATGCTGCGGCTATGGCCCCTGCGATGATTGCCAGGATCGAAAGAGAGACAAGTATTTCTATTAGAGTGAACCCCTGCTCGGTGGGGCGGGTACGGCGCTTGTCATGAGGCTGGGCGCTCAACATGATGTCGGAATAGGCGTGGCCTGGTAGCACCAAGCGTAACTCTTCCACACGATCCGGGTGAGTGACCGCGTCCCGTCGAAGACCGCGAGCTTTATCTCCTGAACTCCCCAGTCTCCTGTACCGCCAGGGCACGCCATCCTAGCCGAGGTCAAGAGGCCGTTGACCTTCCCCGCCGTGGATTCATAAATCGCGGAGAAACCCCACTGCGTCACTCCTTGGGGCCGGCTGGCAGGAATGGTGGATGTGTATGTGGACGTGCCCGGCGAGGTAGCGCTAACGGGAGCAGTCACTTGCGCACACAGCTGATATGCAAGGCCAGTAGAACTTGAGTCGCGCACGTAGTCAGCCAACTGCCGCATCGCAACTTCAAGCTGCGACTGATCCTGATTTATCGCTGCGAACTTTTCCGTAGCGGCAATGCCAGCCCCTATTCCCACGAACCCTACTGCCAAGAGCGCCATTGTCACTATCATCTCGATCAGGGTCGTTCCGTACTGTCGGCGCCGAGTCGGACGACTGGGGCGCCGTACATGACCCTTAGGCGTCGATGTGGAATCCGACCACCCCCTCGCCATTTCAGTGAAAGCCGCCTGCCAGAGAGTAGATCGATGTGATCAGCGTCACGGCGACGAATCCCACGATGAGGCCGACGAAAACGATCATTGCCGGCTCGAGAAGCGCCGTCAACCGCTTGATGCGGTAGTCGAGCTCTTCCTCGTACATGTCGGCAGCCTCACGAAGGTTACTATCGAGATGACCCGTTTCCTCGCCCACGCGGAACAACTGGATCACGGCAGGAGCAAAGATCCCCGACTGTTGGAGAGGCCTGTACATGCCCTGTCCCGCGGCCATGGCAGGGCCGACATTCTCGAGAGCTCTCCGATAGACTCTGTTACGGACGTTACTGATGACGACTGCGTACGTCTGGCTGATCGGCACTCCCGCAGCGAGCATGTCACCGAGGGTGCGGCAGAAGCGCTCGGTCATGGTCGCCTTGATCAGCGTAGCGATGACGGGAATCTTGAGCAGGGCTCTGTCTTTAGCGTAGCGGCCGCGCTCCGTGCGGACGCCAATACCGACGAGCACCACGGCAACGAGCACCCCAAGCACTATGAACAAGGCATGGGCTTGCAGAAACGCGGACAAGCCGAGTAGTGTATTCAGAATCCCCGGCGTCTTCACTCCCAAGGAAGCGTATAGCTCGGCGAATTTGGGCAGCACGAACACGACAATTCCTATGGTGATGACGATGGCAAAGTTCATAATCACCGCGGGATACATCATAGCGGCCTTGATTTTCTGGCGCGCTCCCGCCTCGCGCTCGATGTGCTTGGCCGCCTGCTTCAACACAACATCCAGGTTTCCGGTGATCTCAGCAGAGCGCACCATGTCCGTGATGATGCGGGGGAAGACCAATGGATGCGCGGCAAAGGCGTCGCTCAAGCGCATCCCCTTCTGCACGTCCGTCACCACCGCCCTGTACACCGCGCGCAGCCGGATATTGCTCGCCTGCTCCGCAAACGTCTCGATGGCAGTTGTCACTGGTACCCCGACGCGCACGAACGACGCAAGCTGGCGGAGGAAGAGGATGGTGACCTGAGGTTTGACCTTCCCGGACGGCGTGTAGGTTAGGAACGCCTTGAGAGAGTCTTTGAAGCTTCGGCCGGGTGCGCGGGTGGCAGCGGGCGCCAGGGGTGCTGGGGGTGGGGGGACCGCTGTCTGTTGCATCTCTTACATCCTTCAGATCACGTAGACCGTGCGCATCGCCTCTGCGACGGTCGTCTGGCCGGCGTCGACCATGTCGAGCACGGAGTCCTGCAGCGTGCGCATGCCCTTTGCCCGCGAACGCTCACGCAGCTGGGTCTGATGGACTCGGTCGACGATCAATTCGCGAATCTCGTCATCGACGGAGAGACATTCGAATACACCTCGCCGGTCGTAGAACCCGGTGTTGCTGCACTGCCGGCAGCCACTTCCAGACATCTGCTTCACACCGGCGTGCCCACCCCTGATCCCGCGGTAGAACTCAACCTCGTCGGGTCGTGCTTCCACCGGAGATGAGCAGTTTGTGCAGTTGATACGCACCAGCCGTTGCGCCACCACTCCGATCACAGCCGAAGCAACCAGGTAGCTCTCCAGACCCATGTCCAGGAAGCGGTAGAGAGCTCCCACCGCGTCAGCGGCGTGCAGCGACGCCATGACCAAGTGACCTGTGAGCGCAGACTGCACCGCGATCTGCGCGGTCTCTACGTCGCGGATCTCGCCGATGAGGATCACATCGGGGTCCTGCCGAAGGATGGCGCGCAGTCCATTGGCGAACGTCATGCCGGCGAGCCGGTTGATCTGGATCTGGTTGATATTCTCGAACTGATATTCGACCGGATCCTCGATGGTGGTGATGTTCCGCGTGGTCCGGTCGAGCTCGTTTAGGCCCGCGTACAGCGTTGTGGTCTTGCCGGCACCGGTTGGCCCACTGACGATGAACAGCCCGTACGGTGAGGCGATGAGGCGTCGCAACCGTTCGTGCTCCTCGTCGCCTAAACCGAGCTGTTCCAGTGGCAGCAGCGACCGCGAGCGATCGAGCAGGCGCATGACCACCTTCTCGCCCCAGATGGTCTCGGTCGTCGCGATCCGGATGTCGACGATGCGTCCGTCGACGGTGATTGTCGTCTGTCCATCCTGGGCGCGATGGCGGTCGACGATATCCATGTCTGCCATGATCTTGAGTCGGGATGCCACCGGTCCCCCCAGCTGGGTGGGTAGGGCCTGGACATCGCGTAGCGCACCGTCCACGCGAAAACGGATTCGCAGGCGGTCGGACTGCGGTTCGATGTGGATGTCCGAGACTCGGTCGCGCAGACCCTGAGTAAGAATCAGGTCGACGATCTGCACTACCGGTGCGTCTGCATTCAGACCCGCCAGGACGGCGATTCGCGGAGTGGTCACAGTGGCGTCGCTGATCGCCCTCTGCGCGTGGGTGTCCACGCCTCCCAGCACCGTGTAGTGCAGGTCCAGCTGGCGGCGGATCGCGGCGGCGTCGGCCAGCTCCATCTGCACATCGCCCTTGGCGGCCTCCGCGACTTGCTTGGCCAGCGCCAGATCACCGGGCCTGGTGCTCGCAACGTGCAGCCGGCCCTCGTCGTCTACTCCGTATGGAATGACCTGGTGCTGCCGCGCGAATAGGGCTGTGAGGCTGTCAATGGCCTCCGGCTGGAGGTAGATCGTGTCGAGATCCACCGGTGCAAGCCCCAGCTGCCAGCCGACCGCGGTGGTCACGCTCGCGCTCGGCACGCCCAGCTGGACCAGCAACTCGCCGAGAGGGCGGCGATCTTTGCGCTGCTGCCGGAGCGCGTTCTTGACCTGGTCGAGCGACGCCGAACCGTCCTGGATAAGCAGCTCGCCGATCATCGGGCCGCGGGTCCCGGGCGCGTGGGTACCGTGGCCGTTTCCGTCAACCCTGACCGGAGGCGGCGCGATAGGTTGCGGTTCGCTGCGGCGCGAGAGCTTCATTCCCACCACTCCACCTGGGTCTCGCCTACGATGGAGCGCGTGTGGCAGAAGCCCCGCGGGGACATGTGCCAGGGCAGCGGTAGACGGGGACAGAGTCCATCGCCCATCATCCTGTGCGGGAAGGCGGTAGATGAGTAGACGCAACGGCGGCACGGAACCTAGGGCAGATGCACTACTCCCGATCGTGATGGACGAGCCGGAGATGCCACCCACGAGCACGGGGCAGCAGATCCGGGTGCTCATCGTCGAGGACCACCGGATGTTCGCCCAGGCCCTCCGCGCCGCCCTCGACGAGACCGACGACATCGCCGTCACCGGGGCGATGGCGACCGCGCGAGAGGGCGTGCAGGCGGCGCGCACCACCCAGCCGGACGTCGTGCTCATGGATTACCGCCTGCCCGACGGGGACGGCGTGGAGGCGGCTCGCACCATCAAGGCCGATCGCCCCGAGACCAAGGTGGTGATGCTCACGGCGGCGTCGGACGACCTGGTGCTCAGCCAGGCCATCCAGGCAGGCTGCTCCGGTTACCTCACCAAGGACCACACCGTCGACGAGCTGATCCTGGCCGTGCGTGCCGCCCACAACGGCGAGGCGCTCATCTCACCGGCGATGCTGAGCCGCCTGCTCGACCGCCTCAGCGACCGGTCCCGGCCCGGCGCCGACCTCACCGCCCGAGAAACCGAGGTCCTGCGCTGCCTGGCGGAGGGGCTTTCCAATCAGGCGATCGCCACGGAGCTGGACATCCGGCTGGCCACCGTCCGCAACCACGTGCAGAGCGTCATCGAGAAGCTCCACGCCCACTCCAAGCTGGAGGCGGTGGCCGTGGCGCTGCGCATGGGGCTGATCAACCTCCAAGGCTGACCGCCGGTCAGACCGTGGCCTTGTCCCCCTCGACCTGCATCGGCCCGGCGAAGGTGGGCACCCAGCACTCCACAGTCGTCCCCTTGCGCGGGGCGCTCTCCACGGTGAGCCAGCCCCCTGCCACCTGAGCGCGCTCGTGCATGGAGCGCATACCCAGGTGGCCGGGTAGAGCGCGACGGGCCGCGTCCTGCGTGTTGAAGCCCACCCCGTCGTCCTGCACCTTGAGCACCACGCCCTGCTCGGCCTCGTTGAGGGTGACGGTGATCGTCGACGCCTTGGCGTGCTTCTGGATGTTGTTCATCGCCTCCTGGGCGATGCGATAGAGCACCAGCGGCGCGTGCCCCTCCAGCGTGGCGGTGAGTTTGTCGCGCATGCGCATGCGAGGGTGGCCGTCGGGGAACAATTCGGCCACATAGCGCGACAGCGCGCGGCTCAGTCCCACCTTCTCCACCGAGGACGACTCCAGCCGGAAGAGCAGCTTGCGCAGGCGCCCGATCGACTCCGTGACGGTGTTCTCGATCTCCTCGAGTTGCTTGGCCATCTCGTTGCCCGGTGCGTGGCGGCGCAGGATCTGGAGGCGGATCCCGATGGCCGCCATCGATTGGATCGAGTCGTCGTGGACGTCGATGGCGATGCGGCGGCGTTCCTCCTCCTGCGCGGTCACGAGGTGCTCCATGAGCCCCCGCCGTTTGTCATCAGCCCGCTGCAGGAGCTCGGCGGTGAGGCGGAGGTTGTCCTCGTTGCGCTTGCGCTCCCCGACCTCGATACGAAGGCTGCGCACCAGGCGCGAGTTCTCGATGGCCAGCGCGGCTCGATCCGCCAGCTCCTGGACGAAGTTCTGGTCGCGCTCGGAATGAGGCTGTCTCGCGCCGCGCCGCCACAGGCCGAGCGTCCCGATCACCCGTCCGCCGGCGCGCAGGGGGCAGATCAAGGCGGTGTGCACGCCCAGCTCGCCGAGGGCCTCGCGCGCCGGCCGCGCGATCCCCACGGTGGCGGTGTGGAACGCCTCGCCGGTCACCAGGATCCAGTGGGCGTCCCGCACTGCGATCGAGTACGGGAGGAGCTTGTTGATCTCTATCGGACCCGACTCGAGCGCCTCCATCACGATGCGCTGCGCCTCGCTGTCGGTGTCATGGGCGGCGACCACATGCATCTGCGTCCCCCCCTCGTCGAGGAGGCGGATGACCGCCGTGTCACCGAGCCATTCGGAGATCAGCCGCACGACACGGTCCATGACACCGTCGATGTCCTCGATCGCCTCGGCGAGCTTGGTGGACAGCGCCGCCAGCGCGCCCGCGCGGTCGGCGTCGCGGCGCGACACCCTGCGCTGCTCAATCTCCAGCGGAGCCGCCTCGTCGAGCATGGTCATGTGGCCACCAGCTCGGCGTCGGCGATGACGTCGACGAGGTCGAACACCAGCTCCATCAGCTCGGCCTGCGAGAGAGCCAGATGGCCGCGGCCGGTGCGCCGGATGGCCTCGACGAGCTCCTCATCGTCGGCGCCCTTGACGAGGTAGTCGGTGACGCCCGCCAGGAGCATCTTGATGACCACCGCCCGATCGGCGTGCGCTGAGAAGGCGATCAGCCTGGCGTTGGGGCAGTGCACCCGGATCAGCCGGGCGGCCTCGGGTCCGCCGCCGCCGGGCATGCGCACATCGAGCAGGGCCACGTCAGGGCACAGTCGCGCCGCCTGGACGCCCGCGTCGTCAGCGTCGGTGGCGACGCCGGCGAGCTCGACTCCCGGGAACGAGCCGATCAGATCGGCCAGAGCCGAACGCATCACAGGGTCGTTCTCACAGACGAGCACGCGAATCACCTCCTGATCCGCGGAATCCATGCGCCCGTCCCCGACGAGTTCCCCGCGCGAGCTGTGGTCCAAGGCACCCCGTCCCAGTTGTGAGGGGAGACCGCACCTCAACGGCCCCCTCTGTCGTGCCCGCCCCCACACCGCCATTCTAGGCGCAATGTGTAGGTAAACGAACACTTTGATTGGAGGACGGGGGCGCAAACGACTGCAATCGCCCGCGCGGGCGAAAGGATCACCCGGCAGCAGCGCCGCTAGGAGGGGCGGGCGTCGCGCCAGAGCAGCACGCCGTCGATCGCCTCGGGAGGGTGCCCGAGCAGGGCGGTGACCGCTCCCTCGACGTCGCTCTGATGGTCGGTGGGGCCGAGCACCACGGCCTGAACGCCCAGGGCTGTCATGTCGCCGAGCATGCGGGTGCGGAGATCCGCCGTCACTGGGATGTGCTGGCCTCCCTCGATCGCGCTCAGCGTGTCGGTGAGCGTGGAGGGCGGCGAGCCGTTGCTGGCGTGGCCGGTGGCGTCGGGGCCGGTGAAGTAGCCGCCCGGTCGCTGGAAGTCCAGCCCGGCCTGCGCCTGCCAGAGCATCGGCCGGAAGATGTCGGAGTAGGGGAGCAGGAGCACGACGGTGTCGGCGGGGACCGCGTGCTGCACCGAGCCGTCGGTGAAGAAGGCCGGGATCGGGACGGTCGTCGCCGGGTTGGGCACCACTGGGAGCAGAGGCACCGCCGCAATGGCGGTGATCGCCATAGCAGGCAGCAGTCGCAGGCGTCCCCGGGCGAGGGACATCATCTCGACCGCGAACGCCGCCAGGAGCGCCACCGCGAGGTCGGCGTAGAGCATGAGACGGCCGGGCTCCATCGAGCTCACCACGGGCAGCCCGTCGATGAGACGCCAGGGCAGGATGATGCCCGTGCGATGTCCGGCAACGTGGAGCTCGGGCCCCAGCGACAGCAGCACCGCCGCCAGCCCCGTCAGCACTGTGATTCGCACCACCGGATGCCGCCAGCGGCGCACCGCGACCACCGCCAGCAACGCCAGCAGCAGCACGCCGATGTAGCCGTTCCACTCGGCAAGCCCTCCACTCCAACCCTGGGCCAGCTCGGCGCCGCCCTGCGGCTGCAGCTGCTGTGACGCGGTGGGGATCACCAGGTTGAAGAGGTCGGTGACATACACGTCGGCCGGCTGGATGGACCCGCTAACGCGCTTCGGACCGGCGAGCTGGAAGACGATGGCCGGCCCCGCGATCACCAGGAAGGCGGCCGCAAAGGTGGGGAGCGCGGCCACCACCCGGCGCGCGGCGGCGCCCACCCGCTCCTGGTTGGTGGCGGCGAGCAGAGCCACCATCACCGCAGTGATCAGCACGGTCGAGGTGAGCAGCTCTTCGCCGGTGAGAACCTGGGCAGCGCCGAGCAACCCGAGCATGGTGCCGCACCAGGCGGGGCTTCGCGAGCGGCGCACCAGCAGGTCGTGGAGGAGCAGCGCAACCAGCGCCGGAAAGTACCCGCTGATGAGAGCCGCATGGCCCTGCGCGTGAGCCACCATGTAGGGCCCGAAGGCATAGATGACACCTCCGAGCAGAGCTGCCGCCTCGAGTGGCACGAACCGCTTGATGAGCAGGTAGCAGCACCAGCCGCTGAGCGCGATGCTGCCGGTGACCAGGATGTTGTAGGCGACCATGGGCCCGAGCGTCAGGGTGATCGGTGTCAGCAGCAGCCCGGGGAACAGCATCGCCGTGTTCCACATCAGGTTGACCCCGAAGGGATGGTTGAGCCTGGTGGTCAAGAGAGGATTGATGAAGTGGGTCACGGCGTACGCGGTCCAGCGCAGGAACCACATCGTCTGGGTGGGGTCGCCACCGTCCCCGATGTTGGTGGTGGCCGGCGAGCCCCAGGCGAGCTTGAAGAAGAGCAGCGCGGCGACGACGAAGAAGAGCAGCGGCAGGGCAGCTCGCCAGCGCACACCGGCGACGCTGCCGGCAGCGGCGCGCAGACGCCGCTCCAGGGATGCCGGCCGCTTCGCAGGGCGGGGGACAGGCGCCACGGGCGCAATCATGCCGTGGACGTCACCTCCCTGACGGTCTCGCCTGGATCCACCTGGGAGTCGAGAATTGGACCTCATGGTTCATAATGCGTGCCGCGCGGGCGGAGAGAGCGGGCTCATATGGATGAGGCCCCCGGAGCGCGGGACTACAGAGAACGGGTCACATGGAAACCACCGAAGCGACCGGCAACCGCACCCTGGACGCGCTGCCTCCCGAGGACCGCACTCGCATCCTCGGGCAGCTCACCCGCGTCGGCAGCGACGTCTTCGACATCACCCATGAGTTCCTCGGCCAGATGCTCGGCTGCCGGCGCGCCACCGTGTCCCTGTCAGCGGGCGTGCTCCAGACCGCAGGCCTGATCAGCTACCACCGGGGGCGCCTCAGCATCCTCGATCGCGCCGGGCTCGAGCAGGTGTCGTGCGAGTGCTACCGGGTCATCCACGAGGTGTTTCAGAGGGCGGCGATCCCAGCCAGAGCCTGACCACCACACCCACGAACAAGTGCCACAGCGGCGCGATGTGGCATACTAAGGGTATTGTGGCACAGGAAGCTCGTCTTGGCGATCAAGGGCGGTTGGTGATCCCGGCGGCCGCTCGCCGTGCCCTGGGGCTCCGCGCCGGGGACGTCCTCACGGTTCGCGTCGAGGACGACCACCTGGTCCTCGAACGCCGCGCGGCCGTGTTGGCGCGCCTCCGTCAGCGGTTCGCGGCAGTTCCGCAGTCGGTGTCTCTGGCAGACGAACTGCTCACCGAGCGCCGCCAGGAGGCCTGGCGCGAGCAGGCCGAGTGACGGTTGTTCTGGACGCGTCGGCGCTTCTCGTCGTCTTGCACGACGAGCCGGGCGCGACCGCGGTGGAGCCTTTGCTGGACGGCGCCGAGGTCAGCGCGGTCAACTGGTCCGAGGTGGTTCAGAAAGCGGCCGCGCGAGGCGTGGACGTCACCCGATTGCGTGACGACGTCGAAGCCCTCGGGGTCCGCGTGGTCATCTTCGATGCCGACGCCGCCGAGGCGACAGCGGAGCTGTGGGCGGCGACCACGGACCAGGGCCTTTCGTTGGGCGACCGCGCCTGCTTGGCTCTGGCTCGTACACGCAGAGCCACCGCTGTCACGGCCGATAGAGCATGGGCGGACGTCCATGTCGGCGTTACTGTGCAGGTGGTCCGTTAGCCGGCCGACGGTCTGTTCCTAACAGCGGAGATCGGCGTCGAACCCTCCCGAGGGGTACTGGGTCAGCTGGACGGCGACGCCCGTGAACGAGTTGCGGCAGTACCTCGCCGCTTGGCGTGCGCTCCCCGCCCCGGCGACCCAGTCCGGTGAGGAGCTGATGCCGTAGGTGGTGGTGAACTCCGCTTGCCAGGAGCTGGCATAGGACTGCGCCGCGGCGGTGGTGTAGCCGCCGGTGATGGTGTTCCACTGATAGGAGGTGGAGTACAGGCCCACCGCCGGGATTCCCGCAGCGCGCAGGTAGTCGATCGACCCCTGGAGGTCGGCGGCGTTGGCGGAGCCGGTGCCGTTCCATGTGTTCCCGGTCTCGACGTCGAGCCACCACGCGCTGGTGGTCGCCACGTAGCCGGCAGCGCCGGCCGCGGCGAGCGCCGAGGTCGTCGAGCTGAGGGCGTCGGCCGCGGCGTGCCAGCCGTAGTCGTAGGCGCAGCCGGGATCGCCGACACTGGTGGCGTCCTGGCACAGGGCGGGGTCACTCGACCCCGACGTGGGCCAGTAAAAGCTGCTGTGCGGAGCCGGGTTGGCGGTGTTCATATAGAACTCCGGGGTTCCGGGAAGGGCCGCCGCCCAGGCGTACTGGGTGCTCAGACAGGGGTTGGCCCCCCAAGGGCGCCCGTTGGTGACGCCCACGATCCCGAAGGCGCCGCCGCGCGGAAAGCTGATCGGGCACTGCGGCCATGACACGTCGAACCCGGCGGTGCTGCTCGCCGATGCCTGCCCGGGATCGTCCGACGTGGTGTGCGCCGAGGCGGGTGTCGACGCCAGCAGAAGCGCGGCAACCCCGACGCATGCGGCGACCGTGGAGAAGAGGAATCGGGAGCGGGTCACAGTTGTTCTTCCGGAGACGAGGTGGCCGGGGTCGCGATCGCCGAGTATGACTCAGGTGCCGGCTCAGCGCCGGGCCGGCTCAGACAGCGACCGTTAGACGATGTTTCTCGAGCAGGGCGCTCAGGTCCGCTGTGGCCATGGGCTTGGTCATCCTCGCCCAGACGTGGCGCCATTCGCCATCGCGCCGAAACAGCCGCGCCTCGACCTCGGACACGGTGCCCGCGCCGCCGGCGATGATCCGGCTCCACGCCTTCGCGGTGCGCTCCCGATCGTCGGGATGCAGCAGCTCGGCGAGCTCGATGCTGCTGGAGATGGCGTTAATGAACTCCTCGCTGAAGGATGGCGTGACGAACACCACCCGGCCCTGCGCGCTCACCACCAGGATGCCGTCGCTGGCGTTCTCGACCAGGGCCGCCAGCCGGCGCTCCCGGCGGCGCACTTCCTCCTGGCCTTGTCTGAGCTGGCGCAGCAGCCAGAGCGCGCCCACCAAGCCGATGGCGATGGCCACCGCGATGGCGACACCGGACGCCGTCTCCGTGGCGGCGAGCTTCTGCTGCGCGGCCCTGACCTCCGCGGCGTTGAGCACGTTGAGGGTGTGGAGCTGGGCGGAGACGGGTGACAGCTGGGCAACCAGCTGGTCATCCAGCGCCGGTGCCGAGGCGGCGGGTACCAAGCCGACCTCACCACTCCCCAGCACCGCCGCCCGGGCGGCGGCCGTGGCCTTCCACGATTGCACGGCGGCGGCCAGGACGGGTGCTTCGGTCTCCCCCAGGCTTGGGGATGCCGCCAGCGCGGCAAGATCAGCCTCGAATCCGCGCGTCGCAGCCACCATGGCCACTCTGTCGTCGGCGGCGTGGTCGACCACGTAGGCGGTGCCGCTGAGGGTGACGCTGTGGAGGTGCTCGCTGGCGGTGACCAGCTGAAGGTTGTACTGGTCGGAGCTGTCCAGCGAAGTGGACGCGGTGCTGCTGGCGCTGAGACTGACGAATGCGGCCACCCCCACCAGGACCATCGGAAGCAGAAGAACCACGGATGCGATCCGAGATCCGCCGCGGGCGCGCTCGTACAGCCGATGGAGGAGTGGAATCACTGGTGGGGCTTGGGCTTCTCCGAGAGGGGTGGGGCTGCTGAGCCCACTCTGGTGGTCCGCACGGGGAAAACCCGCCGTGTCGCCGGAGTCCTGACCACCCGTAGCGGTGCTGTGACCGGCCGCACCCCGCCTCCGCTGGCGCACCATGACGCCATGACGGACGAGCTGCCCGAGCTGACCGTCGCCGACGGCGCGGAATGGGGGGCATGGCTGGCCGAGCACTCTGGCGAGCTGACGGGGATATGGCTGGTGCTTGCCAAAAAGGGCACGACCGTCCCGACCAGCCTGACCTACGAGCAGGCGGTCGAGGAAGCGCTCTGCCACGGCTGGATCGACGGCCTGGCGCGGCGCCGCGACGAGGCCACCTACTCGCAGCGCTTCACTCCCCGGCGAGCGCGCAGCAACTGGTCGCAATCGAACGTGGGCCGCGTGGAGAGGCTCATCCCCGCCGGGCGGATGCGACCGGCAGGGCTCGCCGAGGTGGAGCGCGCCAAGGCCGACGGCCGCTGGAGCGGCGGTCAGGCCTGACAGGTCGCCCGGGTGTAGAGGACGGCGCCACCGGGGAGGGGCGTGTGCACCGGCAGCCGGGCTGCCACCGAGGCCTCGAAGCCTGGGAGGCCGGAGAGTGAGCAGCGGCGAGCGCCGCCACCGTGGCCAGGCCGCCCACGACCACGGCAGGGCGCCGGCCGCTGCGCTCCCCGATCTCCGCCACCACGGCGGCGAAGCCGGTGGCGCCGAGGACGGCCAGGCCGGGGATGACCAGCACCATGTGATGGGGGAAGAGCGGCCGGGTGACGGCCACCGCCGCCATCGCTCCGCCGACCCAGACCACACCGACGAGCCAGAGGCGGCGAGTGTGTCGCCAGCCGATCAGCGCTCCCAGCGCCGCGACCGCGACGACAGGCCACTCCGAATGGAGGAACTGCTTGAGAAAGCTGAGGCTGAGCGCCTGGTCGAGGGCGCGCGTGCTGGTGCTGAGATGGAGGCCGATCGCCTGGGTCCACATCGCCTGCCAGGCATCCGCCATGGGCAGGAGGACCGCGGCGGCCGCCGCCACCCCGCCGGCGGCGGCCAGGCCGACCAGGGCCCAGCGCTGCCGGGAGGTGAGCAGCAGCGCCAGCAGGGCTGGCACGATGCCGACGTCGAAGAGCTTGGTGAGGAGGCCGAGCGCCATGGCGACGCCGGCGACCACCGCCGCGACGTTGCGCCAGCGCCGGCTGTCGATGGTCACGGCGACAGCGGCGGCGGCCAGCGACACCAGGCCGAGAGCCACGGCCGGGCCGTCCGCCTGGAGGGTGATCGACTGGTCGACCATGCGCGGGTCGACAGTCAGGAGCAGCGCAGTGGCGACGCCGACCAGGCGGCCGCCGAGGCGCCAGCCCAGGACGGAGCCGGCGGCGACGGCGACGGCCGACCAGGCGAGCATGACCGCCCGCCCCGCCTCGATCGAGCCGCCCAGCCAGCTCCAGGGCGGTTCAGTCACCAGCAGGAAGGCGGGGGGCTGAGAGCTGTAGACAGAGGTGAACAGGGGGTGGCCGGCGCGCATGGAGCGCAGCGAGAGCCAGTAGATGCCCTCGTCATAGTCGAGCGGTCCCGCGCTGAGGTGGGGGAGGTGGGTGGCCACGAGCGCGATCAGGACCGCGCCAATCGCAGCGATCGCAAGCGCCCGGCCAACGGTCGCGCTGTCACTTGTTGCCTGGCGCCTCATCGCCGGGGAGTGTAGGTGCGGGTTCCCGTATCCTCGGGGCGTGGAGATGCTGGAGAGGAGCCCTCGCGCTCTGGTGATCGTGCCGACCTACAACGAGCGGGAGAACATCGCCAGCCTGGCGGCGGACATCCTCGCCCAGGGGGAGGCGTTCCATCTCCTCGTCGTCGATGACAACTCACCCGACGGCACCGGCGAGATCGCCGACCGGCTCGCCGCCGCCGACCCGCGCGTCACCGTTCTCCATCGTGACCGCAAGTCGGGCCTCGGCCCGGCGTACATCGCGGGACTGACGCACGCGCTGTCCACCGGCTTCGAGTACCTGATCACCATGGACGCCGACCACTCTCACGATCCCGCGGACCTGCCCCGCCTGCTCGCCGCCGTCCACGAGCAGGGCGCGGACATCGCCGTGGGCTCACGCTGGACGGAGGGCGGCGGCACCACCGGCTGGCCGCTGCTCCGGCAGGCGCTCAGCCGGGCGGGGTCCCTGTACGCTCGGGTCACCCTGGGGCTCTCCCTCCACGACGTCACCGGCGGCTACAGGTGTCTGCGGCGGTCGGCCCTCGAGGCTCTGGACGTGGCCTCCATCCGCAGCTCCGGGTACGCGTTCCTCATCGAGCTCAACTACCGCGCGGCCCTTCGCGGCTTCACGATCGTCGAGGTGCCCATCGTGTTCACCGAGCGGGCGCTCGGGACCAGCAAGATGTCGAGCCGCATCGTCCTCGAGGCGGTGCTCCGCGTGCCCGCGCTCCGGCTGACCACCCGCCGCGCCCTGTCGCGAGCGGCATCCGCCGGTGGCGCTGCGTCTGCTGCTGACCCTCCAAAGCCGGCTGTCCCGCGGGTCGACCTCGTGGATCATCGCGCCGGCGCGGTCGATCAGACGCGGCCGGTGGGGGTGACGCCGAAGGAGTGAGCTCGCCGCCGCCTCACGGCGAGGGCGTGGGCGCGTCGTTGCGAAGCCAGACGGTGTTCAATTGCTCGCGATCGACCGGCCGGTAGTTGCTGGCGAGCAGCGGCTGGACCTCCGGGAAGTTGAAGAGCGCGTCGTCGGTGGTGATGATCATCTCGGGGTCGATGTTACGCACGGCCTGGGCGACCTGGCCCTGGTTGCCGAGGAGGACCTCGTCGTTGTAGATCGGCGGGGTGGGCAGGGCGAGGTCGAGGTCGGCCATGACGTACAGCCAGGCGTCCGAGGACCACGCCACCGCCGTGTGCTTGCTGAGCCCGTGGCTCTTGATCCAGGCGGCGGTGGCGCGATCGCCCTCCACCCTGTCGTCGAAGACGTCCTGGAGGTCGGCGAGGGACCGCTGCCGGGTCACGACCTGGAGGGCGCCGCCGTAATAGGTGAGCAGGTTGTGCGGCTCGGACACGGTGCCGGCAGTGGCCCACTGGGGAACCCAGTCGACCCCGGCGATCCGCGCGATCGACCCGGCCACGAGCACGCCGGCGACCACCGCGCAGGCGCCCAGCCGCGCCAGCGCGGGCACACCGCGCCATACAGGCAGGCGGATGCTGAACACCGCCAGGGTGACCGAGGCGACGGCCACCACCAGGAAGTGTGCGAAGGGCATCTGTGCCGCCGCCGCCACGATGAGGTCAGCCCCCGCCCACACCCACGCTCCCCACAGGAAGCTGGTGCTCCTCCGTGTGAGGACCGCCCCCACACAGATCAGCGCCACGGATCCGACGATCCCCGCCGCGAGATGGAGCAGGCCGCCCTGGCTGGCGGGCAGGACCGATTGCGAGTAGGGGACGTAGAAGCCCACCAGGGCATAGGCGACCGAGCCGGGGCCCGCCGTGATCAGCGCGGGGGTGAGCCAGGCGGCGGTGACCCCCGCCGCGGTCGCCGCGAAGAGCAGGGTCTCGCGGGCGGTGATCCGCGGGCTGAGCAGGAGGATCAGCAGGAAGGCGCCGGCGTCGGCGACCGCCGTCTGCTGGTAGGCGATGGCGGTGGCCGCGAGGAGGCCGGCCGCCACCGGCCACCATCGTGACGGCCCGCTCGGGACACCGGACGCCCGTCGCAGCACCATCGCTCCGGCCCACGCCGCCGGAGCGATGAGGAAGCTCTCCGGGACGGCGAGCTCGGCATCGAACAGCGGCGACCCGAGGAGGACGGCGACCACGAGGAGAGCGACGATGGTGCGGCCGCGGCCGAGCAGGGGACGGCCCGCGTACGCCACCGCCGCCAGGGTCAGCGCGCCACTGATCAGGGTGAACACGTGCAGGCCCGCCTCCGAACCGCGGAAGAGGAGGATGTTGACCGCGACGGTCCAGAGGTGGAGCGGTGGCTTGTTGCTCCAGATCTGCGAGTAGAGGACGCGCCCTTGAAGCAGGGCCTTGGCCGCGGCGGCGGCCCCGCCCTCGTCGGTGTACCAGTGCGGCTCCAGGAACGAGGGGATGCGCAGCAGCCCGTACACCGCAAAGGCCGGTTCTGTCCACCGCGTCCGCTGTCTCAGGTCGCGGAGCGTGCGAAATGCCGCGGCGCGTCGGGAGGTCCGGAGCCCGCGGCGCAGATGTGACTGCTCTGAGGGGGTCATCTGCTTCTCACGGGTGGGCGGCGGGGGGTCGTGCGTCGCCAGCCAGGGAAGCTCACCACCTCACCATTACCACTTGGGGGGCACCGCTTGCGTTGATGGCTCGTTGACGGTGGGGAGCGCAGGGTGGGGACATGGCCCCCGTCCACCCCGAGAGATTCCATTTCAGCGCCCTCTACGGCGTCAGGGTGGTGTCGGCCTCTGACCAGGTGCTCGGCAAGATCATCGCGGTGATCCACCACGGACACGGCTGCGACGTGCTCGTCGAGCGCCGCCGCTGGCTGCGCGTGCGAGTGCTGCGCCTCGATCTCGACGAGTTGGAGCCGCAAGCGGGCGGGAGTCTGCGCCATCAGCCCCGTCTCCGCCCGCTGCAACGCGCAGCCGGCGGTCCCGGGGGTGACGCGGTTGCCTGACAGCGGAGGCACGGGCTCGCCCCCCAAAGCGGGAGCGCAGGAGTCCAACGGCCAGGGGCCCAGCGTCTCGCTGCCCCCGGCCGAGGTGGAGAGGCTCCGTGAGGCCGGCAAGGCATGGGATGCCATGCCCACGGCCGCCGGCGAGTCGCCGCTCTGGCCCATCTCCCCCGACCTCGGCGCCATCGAGCGGCGCAGCCCTCGTCCCGACGCGCGCTACGTGCGCATCATCCGCTCGGAGCGGGATGGCTTCGACCGCGTTGCCCCGGGCCTGCTCCAGGCGACCCCGCCGTCCGCAGCGCAGACGCACGGCTTCGCGCACGTCCGCGCCCTGGCCCGCAACGCGCTGATCGGGGTTCCGCTCAGCACCAGCCAGTTCGCCCACGAGCGCCTCACCAAGGTCAAGGCGCTCGCCGTGCTGTCGTCCGACGCGCTCTCCTCGGTCGCCTACGCGACCGAGGAGATCCTGGTGGGGCTCGCCCTCGCCGGAGCCGCCACCCTCGGCGTCTCCCTGGGTGTGATGGTGGCGATCGTCGTCCTCCTCGCCTTCGTGGTGCTCAGCTACCGGCAGACGATCCGCGCCTACCCGAAGGGGGGCGGCTCGTACATCGTTGCCAAGGACAACCTTGGCCCGAACTTCGGACTCGTCGCCGCGGCCGCTCTGATGACCGACTACGTGCTCACCGTGGCGGTGTCGGTGGCCAGCGGTGTCGACCAGATCCAGAGCGCGATTCCCGCGGCCGCATCGCAGCGCGTGGGCATCTGTGTCGGGCTGATCGCGCTGATCATGGTCGGCAACCTGCGCGGCATCCGCGAATCCGGCTCCATCTTCGCGGCCCCAACGTACCTGTTCATCGGGGCCATGTTCCTGATGCTGATCACGCTGCTGGTGCGCGGGCTGACCGGATCGATCCTGCCCGCCAGCGAGACGGCGGCCATCCACGGAGCCGAGAGCCTCACCATCTTCCTGGTGCTGCGGGCGTTCGCCTCGGGCTGCACCGCGCTGACCGGCGTCGAGGCGATCAGCGACGGGGTGCCCGCGTTCAAGCCACCGGAGTGGCGCAACGCGCGCATCACGCTGAGCGTCATGGGGGTGATCCTGGCGACCATGTTCGTCGGCGTCACCGTGGCGTCGCAGCAGCTCGGCCTGCGCCCGTTCGACTCGCTCCACCCGCACTGCGCGGCGGTCGCGTCAGGAGGCAGCTGCACCTACCAGAGCATCCTCGCCCAGCTGGCCACGCACGCCTTCGGCAACGGCTCCGCGCTCTTCGTGGTGGTTGCCATCGCCACCACGCTGATCCTCATCCTCGCCGCCAACACCTCCTTCTCGGACTTTCCGCGTCTGCTCTTCTTCCTGGC
This sequence comes from Candidatus Dormiibacterota bacterium, assembly GCA_036844485.1. GTDB lineage: Bacteria > Chloroflexota > Dormibacteria > Aeolococcales > Aeolococcaceae > Aeolococcus. Next base: position 30,417 of record DAIUFS010000006.1, read on the forward strand.
GCGCGACGACTACGCGCCTCATCAATTCCGGCGCATGGGGGACCGGCTCGCCTACAGCAACGGGATCGTGGTGCTCGGGCTGCTGGCGATGCTGCTCGAGGTGGTCTTCAGCGCCAACGTCGCCGCCCTCATCCCGCTCTACGCGGTGGGCGTGTTCCTCGCCTTCACCATGTCTCAGGCGGGCATGGTGGTGCGCTGGCTGAGGCGGCGCGAGCCCGGCTGGCGGCGCGGCCTGCCGCTCAACTTCATCGGCATGTGCCTCACCGGCGTGGTGTTCGTGGTGTTCGGCGCCACCAAGCTTCTCGAGGGCGCCTGGGTGGTGATCCTGATCATCCCCTCGCTGGTCATGGTCTTCCGAGCGATCAACCGGCACTACACCGACGTCGCCGCCCACATCGTCTCGGAGATCCCCGCCCGTCCCATCAGCGCGCAGGCGACGTTCATCGTGCCCATCACCGACCTCAACGCCATCGCCCTCGAGACATTGACCATGGCGCGCACCTTCTCACCCACCGTCCTCGCCGTCCATGTGTGCGACAGCGAGGAGCACATCGCCGCGCTGCGCGCCCGCTGGGAGGCATGGGGCAACCACGTTCCCCTGACCATCATCGACACGCCCTACCGCTCCTACATCAAGCCGCTGCTCGCCTACCTCGACGCCATCGGCCGCCAGCGCCCCGAGGACACCCTGGTGGTGGTGGTGCCGGAGCTGGTCTCCAACCGCTGGTGGCACAACCTGCTCCACAACCAGACGGCGCTGCGGCTCAAGGCGGCCCTGCTCTTCCGCCCCCGCACCGTGGTGATGAACGTGCCCTATCACATCTCCCACGTGCACGCCGGTGAGGAGGACCTCGACGCCATCTGACGGCGCTCTACGCGGCCCTGGCCGCGACCTGCTGCGCGTCGAATCGGCGCAGCGCGGAGTACGCCACGCCCCCGACGATGAAGCCCACATAGAACGAGAGGTCGGCGCCCTGCAGGGCCGTGGCCACCGGCCCGACGATCAGCCCCGTGTTCATGAACGGCACCATGGCGGCGAAGCCCACCACCAGAGCGACCAGCGCCGGCCAGCTCAGGGACAGGTCTCTGAAGGACATGAGCCGTGCCAGCCGCTCCCTGCTGACGGTGCCGCGGCGGTGATACCAGTCGACCAGGATGATGGCGAAGAACGGAGCGATCCAGTAGGCACTGAAGAGCAGCACGTTCTGAAACTTGCTCGACAGATTTCCCGAGTTCAGCCAGAGGATGAGACCGAACGCGAGCACCGTTCCGAAGGCGGCGGTCCAATTGCGTTTGATCCGCACGCCGGCCGACTGGATGGCCAGTGACCCCGAGTAGTCGTTGAGCGCGTTGCCGGTGATGGCCCCGAACATGACGGCACACAGCGCCAGGATGCCCGCCACGCCCCCGCCGACCAGCGTCTGCACGCCGCCTGCGGTCTGATCGATGAGCACCCTCGCGCCGGCCAGGCCGATGGCATACACCCAGATGAACGAGGCCCCCAATCCCGCCAGCGTCCACAGGAAGATGGGCGACGATCGCGTGTCCTTGCTCTGATAGCGACTGTAGTCGGCGGCGTAGCTCGCCCAGCTGAAGGAACCGCTGAACGCGATCGTGGTCATGAGGATGAAGGCGCCGACCGCGGCACCTCCGTGGACGGTGTTGCCGGTGGGGATGTTGCCGTGCGCGAGGATCTTCACGGACAGCACCACGAAGAGGATGGTGAGGATCACGCTTCCCCACTTCTCGAGCTGATGGATGAACTCGTACCCCAGGAAGCCGATGGCTCCCTCCAGCGCGAGGACGACGATGGCGCCAACGAAGAAGGGGACGTGGAACAGCAGCTGCGCTGCCTGCGCGCCGAACAGCCCCACGAGGGCATCCCAGGCCACCGAGCCCAGCCACTGCACCGCCGCGGGGACCGCGATCGTCTTGCCGAAGGGGAGGCGCGCCAGGGGGAGCTGGCCCATGCCCGTCTTCGGCCCCCAGGTGGCGAGAAGGGCGACGGGGAGGGCCCCGAGGATCACTCCCACCACGATGGCTATGAAACCGGCCCAGAAGCCCAGCCCGAGGGTGAACGCCAGGGTGCCGGTGAAGACGCCGGAGAGCTCCATGTTGGGGGCGAACCAGACGGTGAAGTTCCGCCAGGACGCGCCGTAGCGCTGGTCCTCAGGGATGGGCGCCATCCCGTGGGTCTCCATGACCATGTGACCGTCGTGCTGGGGCCGCCTGCCGTGGAAGGCCGCGGTCTCCGCAGTCGGGTCGCCCTCGCTCACACCGGGCCGGCTGACGGTTGCTGTCATGGCTGAGGCACAGGATATCGAGGTCGATGCGCCGGCTACGCGTGATCACCTACCGTGGCCTCATGAAGAGGACCTCTGTCGCGTGGTTGATCGGCGCCGTGTGCGCTGTGGCCCTGCTTGTGGCCGTCGTGGTTCGTCCGGTGCACTGGGAGCGCAGCGCATTGCTGGCGCTCGTCGTCGGCATCGCGGCCGGAGCGTTCGGCTACTGGAGTTCGCGCACGGCGTAATCGGTCTGGGCGCGCAGGCGCGCCGTCAGATCCTCGATGGGCATGGGCCGGCCGAGGAGATACCCCTGTCCGTGGGTGTATCCGAGGTCGAGCAGGGTGGCCGCCTCGGCCTCCGTCTCGATGCCCTCCGCCACCACGGCGGCCCCGATGGCGGCGCTCAACTGCAGGATCGCCGCCGCCATGCCGCGCGCCTCGGCGCGGACGTCCACGCCGGTGACGAAGCCGCGGTCGAGCTTGATGACGTCGACGGGCAGCTGCTGGAGCCGCGACAGCGACGAGTAGCCGGTGCCGAAGTCGTCGATGGCCACGCGGACGCCCTGCGAGCGCAACCGGTTGAAGGCTGATCGGATCACGCTGATGTCGTCCATGAGGGCGCTCTCGGTCACCTCGACGGTGAGCGCGCACGGGCGCAGGCCGATACGCTCGAGGACCTCCTCGACCCACTCCGTGCCCGGTTGACGACAAGCGATGCGGCCCGGCACGTGACCTCCATCACAAAGGCGCCCGCAGGGTCACCTCGTGCCGGCGCGCTGCCCAGCGGGCACCAGGCAGATCCACACCAGGCCGGCTGCCACCGGCGCAGCCCCCCCGCCCGCGAGGGTGAACTGCGGGGGGCCTCCCGCGGCCGGCTCGGTCCAGGTGGCGTCGTACCCGGCCCCGCCGGTGAACACCTGGGCCACACCGCTGCCGGAGATCGTGTACTCCCAGCCCGCCGTGCAGCAGCCGTTCTCGATGTCGGCGGGGTTGATGCGCGCCGGCACCTGCATCACCACCACGGTGGCCGCGACCACGGGCTTGCCGCTGTCAGCGTCGATGAACACGCCGGTGTCGGGCTCGGTGCGGGTCCAGCCGCCGAGCTCCGGACGCCATTGGTACGAGGGCCGCTCGCTGGGCGAGGTGGGGACGACGAAACCGGCAACCGGGACACCGCCCCCCGCAGTGGTGCCGCGCGCCCACAGCGTGTAGGGCACGCCCGGACGTCCGGAGCGCCGCACCATGTCGTCGACCCGGCCGCCGTCGGTGTAGAGGTTGTGCGGCGCGTAGCGGGACGAGACGCGGAACATGTCCCTGCCCGCCGACGTCTCATCAAACCGTGGTGTGCCCAGGTACCTCATGCGCGTGGAGACATAGGTCGATGAGCCCGAGTACACGAGAAAACCGCCGTACTGCTGCACCAGGATCGGCGACACCAGGCGAGCGCTGCGCAGGGGTCCGACCCGCCCCTGGGGCGCCGAGAAGTACAGGGCGCTGAAGCGCCCGATACCACCTTCGGCCGAGTATTCGTACACCACGCTGGCCGATGAGAGCCCCGATTCCGGTCGGGCGGCGTAGAGATTCTCGATCTGCACGATGGCGGGCGACGTGTAGGTCGCGCCGGCGACGATGGTGGGTGCGGGGGTCGGCGTCGGGGTCGGGGTCGGCGGGGGTGTCGGCGTGGGTGTGTGCGTCGCGGTGGGCGCGCTTGTCGCAGCCAGTCGAGTGCCGCAGGCGGCGAGGCCGGCGACGACCACGGTCATCGACAGCGCGACGACCACATGAGCACGGCGATGACGGCTGCTGAAACCAGGGCGCGACATATGACTGATCCAATGGTGCGGGCGGTCCGGGGGCGCGAACCTACCACAGAAAATGACCGAGTAGGCCATATCGTGAAAAGGGGAGGGGCCGCGACGACAGGTGCGCTCAGGCCCAACCGCGTTGATTGGCGATCAGGAGCGCGAGTCGATGACCTCGAGACCGCGGTTCCTAGCGGCCCGGATCATCTCGACGTCAGCTGTGATCAGCATCTCGACGGACGCGCGGAGCGCCGACGCGAGGTGCAACGCGTCGTAGCCGCGGAGTGCCTCGCCCTCGGCGAGATCACCGGCCTCCTCGACCAGCGGTTCGGTGACCTCGACAACGTAGACATCTTGCCAATGGACGTTGAGCGCCGCCTTGGCGTTGGCGTGTTGCCCAGCTGACAAGCGACCCTGGCGCGCCGCCATCGACAGGGCGGCTCGGGCCTCAGCGTGGAGCAGCCGGCTGCACGCCAGCGAGTCGGCCGCCTGCCACGCCTGCACCGCCGGAGCCGATCCCGGCTCCTCGATCAGAATCTTCACGAATGCAGAAGTGTCGAAGTAGACGCTGCTCATCTGCGTTGAGGCGCCACGAGGTCGCTGACCGAACCTTTGGCAGCCATCGGTGTCGGCGTGCGGCGGGCGCCTGGACGCGGCGCCGACGCCTCCCCGCGAGCCACCAACTCGTCGAGGACGCTGGCTCGCTCGTCGACGGGGATCAAACGCGCAACCGGTCGACCGTGATCCGTCACGATGACCTCGCCGCCAGAGCGGACCGAGGAGAGGTAGCGGCTGAGGTGATCCTTTAGGTCCCGGACTCCGACCCTCTCCGCTGCGGCCTGAGAAGCTATATTCATGTGGCCATTATAGCTCTAGACCGGGCCGGGCCGATGCCGGCGGGCGGAGCCCAAGATGGGAATTGAACCCATGACCTACGCCTTACCAAGGCGTTGCTCTACCTCTGAGCTACTTGGGCCCGCGGCCGAGATGGTACCAACCGCTCCGTGGACGGTTCCGCCAGGCCTCTGGTACAATTCGACTTGACCTAGCGCCGCTAGGTTTCTTTTTTTGTTCGAGGCAAACACGTGGCTACGGCGAAGGGCGGGTCGACGATCATCACTCTGCAGTGTCCCGACTGCAAGGAACGCAACTATACGACGGTCAAGAACAGGCGGAACGACCCCGATCGCCTGGAGCTCCGCAAGTTCTGTCACCGCTGCCGGTGCCACACCCGGCACCGCGAGACCAAGTAACCAAAAGGATGCCGGCCGCGCCGGCGGTGCACAGGGGCGTAGCTCAGCCGGTAGAGCATCGGTCTCCAAAACCGAGGGTCGCGAGTTCGAGTCTTGCCGCCCCTGCCACGCAGCAGCAGACCGCCGCGGACGCGGCACCAACAAGGAGAACTGAGGACAGGTGGCCAAAGCGGTACGCGGCCAGCCCGCGCGGCCGCGCCCCCCGGTCGGTCCACCGGCCGGCGCCGGCGAGCGCAACTACTTCGCGAGCGTCGTCGAGGAGCTGCGCAAGGTGGTCTGGCCGACCTGGAACGAGCTGGGACGCATGACCGGCGTGGTGGTCACCACCGTCATCCTCATGGCCGTGATCGTGTCCGCCGCGGACTACGGCCTCGGGTTCGTCGTCAAGCAGCTGTACACCACATCGAGCAGCACCAGCAGCGGCACCACCGGCAGCCACGTCAGCGCCCAACCGACGGTCGCGCCGAGCGCCACCGCAGCCCCCACATCAGCCGGCGGGACCCCCGTCACACCGTGAGCACCACAAGCATGAACGAGACAGCCACCACCACCGATGTCCGCTGGTACGTCGTCCACGCCTACTCCGGACATGAGGAGAAGGTCAAGGCCAACCTCCTCAAGCGCGTCGAGTCGATGGACATGCACGACAAGATCTTCGACGTCCTGGTCCCCACCGAAGAGGTGATGGAGATCAAGGACGGCCAGCGCCGCAAGGTGGCCAAGAGGATCTTCCCCGGCTACATCCTGGTCAACATGATCATGTCGGACGAGTCCTGGTACGTGGTGCGCAACACCCCCGGAGTGACCTCCTTCGTGGGCAGCGGCAACAAGCCGGTGCCGCTGCAGGACCACGAGGTCCGCGGCATCCAGAAGCAGGTCAAGGCAGAGGCGCCCACCAAGGTCTCGGTGGAGTACGAGATCGGGGAGAATGTCCGCGTCACTGACGGTCCGTTCACCGATTTCCATGGAAAGGTGACCGAGATGAACGCCGAGAAGGGCAAACTGAAGGTCCTGGTCAACATGTTCGGGCGCGAGACGCCCGTCGAGCTCGACCTCCTCCAGGTCGAGCGGCTGCGTTAGGAGTTCCTGGTGGGCAAGAAGAAGGTCAAGACAGTCATCCGGCTGCAGATCCCCGCGGGCAAGGCCACGCCGGCCCCGCCCATCGGGACCGCGCTCGGTCCCCACGGGATCAACATCATGGAGTTCTGCAAGGCATACAACGAGCGCACCGCCTCGATGGGCGACACAGTCATCCCCGCCGAGATCACCGTCTACGAGGACCGCACCTTCACCTTCATCACCAAGACGCCCCCCGCCTACAACCTGCTCAAGAAGGCGGCCGGGGTGGACAAGGGATCGGCCGTGCCCAACCGCGACAAGGTCGGCACGGTGACTCGTGACCAGGTGCGCGAGATCGCCGAGCAGAAGATGCAGGACCTCAACGCGTACGACCTCGAGCACGCCACCAAGATCATCGAGGGCACCGCCCGCTCGATGGGTGTAACCGTCAACTAGACAGACCCGATCGTGGGAGGGCGCGTTGCGCGCCCGCACGAACCACAGGAGAGATAGCCTTGCCCCACCGCTACGGAAAGAAGTATCGCGAGTCGGTCGCCGTCCTCGAGCCGGACCGCGCCTACCCGCCCGAGGAGGCCGTCAGCGCGGTGCGCAAAACCTCCAAGGCCAAGTTCGACGAGTCGATCGAGGCTCACATCCGCCTCGGGGTGGACCCGCGTCACGCCGACCAGATGGTGCGCAGCAGCGTGGTGCTGCCCCACGGCACCGGCCGCACCCGGCGCATCGCCGTCTTCGCCACCGGCGAGAAGGCCAAGGAGGCCCTCGACGCGGGCGCCGACCTGGTCGGCGGGGACGACCTGGTCAAGAAGGTGCAGGCGGGCGAGATCGACTTCGACGTCGCCCTCGCCACCCCCGACCTGATGGGGGCGGTCGGCCGCCTCGGCAAGGTGCTGGGACCGCGCGGGCTGATGCCCAATCCCAAAGCGGGGACCGTCACCTTCGACATCGCCAAGGCGGTGCGTGACGTCCAGGGCGGACGCGTCGAGTTCCGCGTCGACCGGGCGGGCATCATCCACACCGCCATCGGCAAGGCGTCGTTCGACGACGACAAGCTCAAGGACAACTTCGCGGCGCTGATGGACGCCATCGTGCGGGCCAAGCCCTCGGCGGCCAAGGGCACCTACGTCAAGACGGTGACCCTCGCCGCCACCATGGGCCCGGGCGTGGCTGTGGATCCTGCAGCGGCGGCGCGGATGTCGGTGGCCTGAGGCCGGGATGATCCGCCTGCTCATCGTCGACGACATCTCCAGCACCAGGGACAACCTCCAGAAGCTCCTCGCCTTCGCTGACGACATCGAGGTGGTCGGGACCGCCTCCGACGGTCGCGAAGGGCTCGAGTCGGCGCACCGGCTGCAGCCGGACATCGTGCTCACCGACGTGAACATGCCGGTGATGGACGGGATCCAGCTCACCGAGACCCTGGCGTCCGAGCTGCCCACGTCGCCGGTCATCATCATGTCGGTCCAGGGGGAGCGGGACTACCTGCGCCGCGCCATGCAGGCCGGGGCGCAGGTAGTCC
>DAIUFS010000006.1:38361-63253 GCA_036844485.1 Candidatus Dormiibacterota bacterium
GGGCGCGCGAGTTCCTCATCAAGCCGTTCAGCCACGACGAGCTGGTCGCTGCCATCCGGCGGGTGTACCAGCTCGAGCAGAAGAAGGGCACCTTTCTCGCCAAGACCAATCCTCCCGTGCCCGAGGCGCCGCCGGCACCCCGCAGCGGCGGGCCTGCCGAGGTGCTGCTGGTGTTCTCCGGCAAGGGCGGTGTCGGCAAGACGGTGATCGCCACCAACCTCGCCGTCGGCCTCGCCGAGCACACCGGCGGCCGGGTCGCGCTCGTCGACCTCGACCTCCAGTTCGGCGACGTCGGGGTGATGTTCAACCTCGATCACAGCCGCAGCATCACGGAGTTGGTGGACGGATCCAGCGGCATCGACGACGAGAGCCTCGCCGAGGTGCTGGCCAGCGGCCCCGCCGGCGTCAAGGTGCTGCTCGCGCCGATCAGCCCGGAGCTGGCCGACCTGGTCACCGCCGAGCACGTCCGCTCCCTGATGGCGGAGCTGCGCAAGTCGTTCGACTATGTGGTCGTCGACAGCTCCAGCCATCTGACCGAGTTCAACCTCGAGGTCGTCGAGCTGGCTCAGCGCGTCCTGGTGGTCACCGCTCTCACCATCCCGGCGATCAAGGATGCCAAGCTCACCCTCAAGGTCCTGGAGTCGCTCTCAGTCGAGCCCGAGAAGATCATGCTGGTCGTCAACCGAATAGACAGCTACGCCGACTTCAACCAGGGATCGATCGAACAGAGCCTGCGCACCCCTGTGGCCGTCCAGATCCCTCACGATCCCCGCGTCATCGGCGACGCCATCACCAACGGCCAGCCGTTCGTCATCGCCAATCGCGACGCGGAGGTGAGCCGGGCTGTGCGCGAGCTGGTGGCGCGCATCGTCCCCGAGCATGCTGCGGTGGCGGCGTCGCCGAGAAACTCCGACGGCAAGCGCCGCAAAGGGCTGTTCGGCCGCTGATCAGGTGTTGAGGCCGCTCGAGACGTTGGAGTAGAGGTTGCCCGTCGTCTTGCCGAGGACCATCACTGACACCAGCACAACGATGGCGACCATGACCAGGATGAACGCGTACTCGACCATCCCCTGACCGCGCTGACCGCGGCGCCTGGCGATGGGCGGCGCGACGCTCTGCCCCTCGTCGTCGACCGTGATCACCGTTGCGGACATGGCTGCTCCTGATACCTGAACCACGATTTCTAGCGTGTGAAGCTGAGCTTGCGACGCGGCTTCTTCTGGGGGTCGGCTATCACAGGATTTGGCGCAGTGTCGCCGCCGCTTTGTGACACGGGATCGATGGTGGCGACCACGATGCGCACGGCCGCGCTCGGCGCCGCCGACGGGCTGCTGATCACGAAGGGGACGGCCTTGTTGACCGACATGGCCACGATCTCGGGGGCGAAGGGGATCTCCACGGAGATGCGCGCTCCGAGGAACGTTTCCGCGCCGCGACGGTCGAGCTCGCCACTTCCCTCGCGGTGATTGGCGACGACCAGCACCCTGGTGGGGTCGACGCCGAGGGTCTCGAGGACTCCGCGGGTGAGGCGGGCGTTCTTGATCCCGGTGACGCTGAGGTCGGTCAGCATGACGAGATGGTCGGCGAGCTCGAGTGTGTGGAGGCTCACCTCGTTGAGGGCGGACGGCGTGTCGATCACGATGAAGTCGAACTCACGCCGCAGGGTCTCGATGAGGCTGGTGACGTGGGCGACGCTGATGGAGTCGGCCAGCTCCGGCGAGATGGGCGCGAGCAGAACCCGGGTGCCGCCGGGACCGGGAGTCAGCACCTGGCGAACGACCTCGGAATCGGCGGTGCCATTCTCGGGGAGCAGGTCGGTGATGCTGTTGGCGGTCGGCAGGTTGAGCGCCGCTCCGACATCGCCGTACTGCAGGGAGAGATCGACGAGCACGACCTGCCCGGGGTGCTTCTCGCCGAGGGCGGCGGCGATGTTGATGGCCACCACGGTCCTGCCCACACCGCCCTTGCCGGAGATCACCGCCGTGACCACTCCCCTGGTGTGGACCCGGGGTGCGGCGGTGGTGATGGCGCGCACGACGGGGGAGGGGGTCACGCTGACGGGGGCCTGGGGGAGGGAGGCGCCGGCGGCGCGCCGCTGCCGGAAGGAATGGACGCGGCGCACCGCGTCGACCAGGTCGTCGCCCTTGAAGGGCTTCTGCAGGAACTCACGGACCCCGGCCAGCATGGCCTGCCGGTAGGCGTCGTCATGCGCCTCCATCGACATCATGATCACGCCCGTCGCGGGGACGGCCTGAGCGAGCATCTGGGTGGTCTGGCCCCCGTCCATCCCGGGCAGGCCGGCATCGATGACCGCGATGTCCGGCTTCAGCCACACGGCCTGCTGCACGGCGGCCTCGCCGTCGCCGGCCGTACCGCACACCTCGAGATCGTCCTCGAGAGCCAGGCGGCGGCTGATGTTGTCGGTAATCTGCCAGCTCTCGTCGGCGATCAGGACGCGGATCATTGGGGTTTCATTCGATAGGAGGTCCTGCGCCGCAGTCTATCCGCGATTCGGACCCGGGACTGTCACGGACCGGTCGCACCCGCGGGCAGGGCGGGGAGGAAGGGAGTCGGATCGACGGGCTGGCCGCTGATCCTGACCTCGAAGTGGCAATGCGGGCCGGTGGAGTTGCCCGTCGATCCGAGCAGGCCGATGACCTGCCCCGCCCTGACGATGTCGCCGACCTTGACGAGCATGGTCTCCAGGTGGCCGTAGAGGGTGAACATGCCGCCGGCGTGGGCGATGATGATGTGGTTGCCGTAGCCGACGGTGCTCACCGTGGCGGCGGCCACCACCCCGTCCGCGGCCGCCACCAGCGGCGAGCCGAGCGGTCCGGCGAGGTCGATGCCGGTGTGGAAGTGGGGGTAGCCGCCGAAGGGTGGCTCGAAGGGGTAGCTGCTGGGCCCGAAGGGCTGGGTGATCTTGACGCCGTGCGCGGGCCAGACGAGCTGGCTGCCGTTGGCGGTGATCGGGGTGGTCGGGGGGGTGGCGATGCTCGGCGGCAGGGTGCCGAGGTTGTTCTTCAGGTAGTAGGCCGCCTCGTCCCAGGCGGCCTGCTCGGCCGCCGCGATGGTCTGGTCCAGCTCGGTGAGGCGGGTCTGCGCGATCGCCTCGGCAACGGCGAGGCTCTGGCCGTTCGCCGCCTTGATCTCGGTGGCGGTGGCGGCGGCCTGCGAGCCGAGCTGGCCGATGAGATCGCGGGCGTGCTGGGTCTGGTCCTGCAGCGTCTGCTGCTGCTGCTGCAGCTGGGCGGTGGCCTGCTGGGCGATGGTGGCGTCCGCGGCGGCCTTGGCCTCCGCGCTCTCAGCGGCGGCGAGGTCGGCGTTGATCTGGTCGACCAGATCCGAGCTGCGGTGGATGATGTGGGAGAGATCAGCGGCGCGGCTGAGCAGGTCGGACACCGATGCGCTGGCCAGCAGGTAGGCGAGCAGGCTGTCGTGGGTCTGGTAGCCGAGCCGCAGATAGATGGCCAGGAGCTCCTTGTCGGCGGTGGCGTGGCGCCGGTCCGCGGCGGCGTTGGCCGTCTCGGTGGCCTCGCGGCTGGTGGCGTCGCTGTAGCGCTGCTCAGCGGCCTGGAGCTGGCCGAGCGTCTGGGCGATCGCCTTCTGGTTGGCGTTGACCAGGTCGCGGAGGGATGCCTGCGAGTTGCGGGCTGCCTGGAGCTCGGTGGCCAATGAGCTGACAGTGTTGTTGAGCGCGGCCTGCTGAGCCAGCTGCGCCTGCAACTGCGCGGCCAGCGGATCGGCAGTCGGCGCCGGCGTCGGCGCCGTCGGGGCCGGCGTCGGGGTGGGGGCAGCCTGCGCGGGGGCGGCGATCAGCAGGAGGCCGCCCGTGAGCAGCGCGATGAGAACTTTGCGCACCAGCGCAGAGTACAGTCGCCACCGGAGTGGCCATGCGCAATTGAACGGGCCGTGCGCGCCTCGTCAATTACTGTCAGACGCGTCGTTGCATCATCACCACTGCGCAGGGCATTGGTGGCGTTACGGAGGCGACATCGGCGCGTCGCCGAGCGGCGCGGTCAGCGGCCGAAGCGCAGCCGCCACGAGGTCGCGTGGCGGGAAGCCTTGGCTGGGGCGCTGTCTCTCTGGCGCGCGAGGTGGTCGACAACGACCCTCAGCCGCTTGCTGAATCCGCCCCCCGGCTCGGTGACCACCAGAGGGCGGCCGCTGTCGACGCTCTCATCCATCCTCGCTTCGTAGGGGAGGGTGGTCAGCACCGGAAAGCGCAGCGCCCTGGCGATCTCCTCCTCGGAACGGCTGTCACGCGGCCGGGTCCGGTTCAGCAGCAGGGCCACCCGATCGCGCTCGATGCCCAGGGATTGGAGGAGCCTGAGGGTCGTCTTGGCATCCTTCACCGAGGTGATCCCGAAGGAGCTGACCAGGAGGATGTGATCGGCCACCTCCAGGACGTTGATGATCCGCTCCTCGAGATGGGCCGGCGAGTCCAGCACGACATAGTCGTGGTGGTGCGACAGCTCACCGAGGATGGCCTCGAGGTTGGCGGCGGTGACCAGGTCGCCGGCCTCGGGGCTGCTGGGGGCGAGCAGCACTCGCACCCCCTCGGCGCTTGTGGCCATGGCCCCCTCGAGCACGGCGGCATCGACCGTCTGGCCATCGCCGGCCACCGTCTCGATCGAGCTGGGGTGGCCCTCGAGGTGGAGGAGCACGCCCATGTCGCCGTACTGGAGATTGAGATCGACGAGCGCGACCCGGGCGCCTTCCTTGGCCAGAGCGGTGGCCAGATTGGCGGCGACGATCGATTTGCCGACACCCCCCTTGCCGCTGAAGACCACCACGGTGCGAGCCCGCTGCGCAGCCACGGTGGACGCCGGGACGTCCGGCTGTGCGCCGGAGTGCGCGGGCGGCGCCGCGTCGTGACTGGACCGCCCCGCGGCCTCGGCGATGACGGCGCGGAGCTCGGCAGCCGGAGCGTCGTGGCTGAGCACGGCGTCGGCGATCACCGGGGTGCGACCCTGCCCACGTCCCACCAGGACGACGAGCTTGGTGCTCGGCGCCAGCGCGGTCAGCCGCGCCAGGGTGTCAGCTCCATCGACGCCGAGCTCGTCGCTGAGCAGCAGAACGTCAGGCTGGAGCAGGCGGGTCTGGTCGAACACCGCGTCCGCGCTGGAGATCATCCCGCAGACCTCGACGTCGTCGGCGTACTCCGTGGAGCTGTCATGGAGGGCCACGATCTCCGGGTACGGCGCCGCCACCGCAACGCGAATCGCCGGCCTGAGCTGCTCGCGTGCCATGGGGCTGCATGGTAATCCCGCCGGACAGCCGGCGGACAAAGAGAAAGGGGAGCCGCACTGTGCGACTCCCCTTGTCAGTTCTCGCGAACCGCGCCGGAATCTAGTTGTTGAGACCGCCGCTGACGTTCGAGAAGACGTTGGAGACCTGCTTGCCTACAACGGCGAGGATGACGATGACAACGACCGCGATGAGAACGAGGATGAGCGCGTACTCGACCATGCCCTGGCCTTCCTCGTCGTCCTTACGAACCATGAGCTCGCGAAGACGCAGGTAAAGATTACTAAGCATTCTGGGATTCACCTCCTTTGCACCGGGATAGTGTGACGTGGTGTCCCGGGGGCTTTCCCGGCGACCTCACGAACTATGACCCGCGCATGTGCTTCCGGGATGGACAGGCTGCGAAAGGATCGTAACAAACCCTCGTACATACGGGACACGTATTCTTCCTTGCTGCGCCTAGACTTCAGGTGATGAGTATCGAAGCCATCGCACCGCGCCTGCGCACCTCCTCGACGGATGCCCTGCGGCTGCTCCTCTTCGGTCGTCTGGTGCCGGCAATCTTCTTTGGGCTGCTCGGTTATGAGCAGTGGACCCAGGTCGCGGGCGATGTGCGCGCGCTGCCCAATCCGGTCACCATCGGTGCCCTCCTGAGCGGACCGCTGCCGGCGGCGCTGTACCTGTTGTTCTGTGTGATCCCGGTGCTCATCTACGTGGGACGCCCGGCGCCGCGCGCCCGAGACGGCAGAGTGCTGCCTCGCATCGCCGGCTTTGCGGGCACGCTGATGCTGCTGGTGACGGGGACGCTCCCGCAGGGCGATCGGCTCTACACCACGCCGACGTGGCTCGGTGGGGTGTCGAGCGCCATCTCGGTGGTCGCATTCGCTCTGGCCGTGTACGGGCTGCTCTATCTGCGCCGCAGCCTCAGCATCATTCCCGAGGTGCGCCGCCTGGTCACCGGAGGACCGTACCGCGTGGTGCGCCATCCGTTGTACGCGGCGGAGATCATGGCCTCGTCCGCTTTCGTGCTGGCCAAGCCGGGGGCGCTCGCGGTCGCGGTCCTGGGGCCGTTCATCGCCGTCCAGCTGCTGCGGTCCCGCTTCGAGGAACGCCTGCTCACCGAGGCGTACCCGCACTACCGGGACTACGCGCGACACACGCGGCGTCTCATCCCCTTCATCTGGTAGACCGATGAGGCCTCTGAGGGTTGCCGGCGCGCACGTATACTCGGACGCCGGCCCCTCCATCCGTTGCCTCGCTGCGGGAGTCCTGCGCGCATGAGCCGACACGTCCTGGTTGTTGACGATGACCCCCGTCTTCTGCACATCGTTGCCATGTACCTGGGCATCGAGGGCTATGACGTGGCAATCGCAGCGAACGGCGAGGACGGCCTCGCTGAGATGCAGAAGCGCCGCCCTGACCTGGTCATCCTCGACATCATGATGCCGGGCATCGACGGCATCGAAGCCTGCCGGAGGATCCGCGCCGACCCGGCCACGGCTGACATTCCGGTGCTCATGTTCAGCGCGCTCTCTGGTGACGAGGACGTCGAACGGGCTCGCCTGGCGGGGGCCAATCACCTCATCACCAAGCCCTTCAACCTGGTCGGGCTCGGCTCGGTGGTCAAGTCGTTCTTCGCGCCCGACAACCACGTGGCGGTCTGAGCTCGAGCGCCGGCTAGAAGTGCAGCGCCACCAGCTGGGTGCCGCTCTCCAGGTGGGTGGTCAGGTCGGTTGTGATCAGCGGTGCGAACACGTCGCGAAGCAGGGGTTGCACCCCGCTGGCATGGCTCGCCAGCGTCGCGCTGCGCACCGCGTTGGCGGCGCTGTCGCGTGATGAGGGGACGTTGTTACCCGGACTGGGGTTGGCCGCTCCCACGGCGAGAGCGATCCAGAAGAGCACCGCTGCCTGGAAGAACCCCACAGCTGCTCCCACGATGGCGCCGAGAATCCGGTCGAACGCCATCATCGCGATGAGGTTGATGCGTCCGGCGAGAATCGCCCCCAGGATCTCGAAGAGGATCACCACCACCACGAGGACGGCGACGAAGGCCCACGCGTTGGCGAAGATATCGCCCTTGCGGAAGAACGACGCGAAGCCGTTGCCCGTGTAGTAGGCGCCCAGGAATGCGGCATACAGGCCGATGAGAGCGAGAATGCGGCGAAGGGTGCCTGTGCGCCACCCCAGGACGGCGTTGACGAGGATGAGCACCACCAGCAGCGCGTCGGCGCTGAATTGCTGCAGGGTGCTGTCGACGGCGCTTACCATGCTCGCGTCAACCTATCACGGTTGCGCACATCGCGCACGTCAGTGGAAGGCCTTGGTCACCTGGATGACGGCCGGACCGAGAAGCACGATGAACAGCGTCGGAAAGATACAGCCGATCATGGGAATGAGCATCTTGATCGGCGCTTTCTGGCCGGCCTCCTCGGCGCGCTGACGGCGGCGCCGGCGGATCTCCTCGGACTGGATGCGGAGCACGTTGGCGATGCCGACACCCAGCTGTTCGGACTGGATGATGGCCTGCAGGAAGTTGTTGAGCTCCTCGACCTTGTTGCGCCGGCCCATGTCGTCGAGAGCCTCGAGCCGCGGGCGGCCGAGGCGGACCTCGTTGAGCACCTGGTTGAACTCTGTGGCGAGGACGTTCTTGTACTTCTCGGTGACTCGTGCCAGGGCCGCGTCGAACGCCAGGCCGGCCTCGACGCTGATGGTGAGGAGGTCGAGCGCGCTCGGCAGGGCCAGGAGAATCTGCTTCTGGCGCTTCTTGATCCTGCGCGAGATCGTCATCGACGGCACCAGGTAGCCGAGCACCCCGCCACCGACCGGTCCCAGGTAGAGGATCGGCGGCCCGGCGGCAAGCAGCACCGCGAGCCCCAGTCCGACGGCCGCGGCCAGGACCAAGCTGATCACCTGAAGAGCCACGAAGCCGCCGGCGGTCAGGCCGCCCGGGCGACCGGCGAGATTGAGCTTCTCCTGGATCGCCTGCTGCTGGCCTCCCTGCATGCGGCCTGACATGATCTTGCCCAATTTGTCGAAAACAGGCTTGATGACGCGATCGCTGAAGGGGAGGCTGAGCTCGGCCTCGGTGAGGCTGACCACGAGGCGTCCGGTCTCGTTGAACTGGGCGAGGCGAGCCTCGAGGAGGTCGGCCTGCGTCGCAGTGGAGCGGTTGGTGAGGCCGAAGACGATGAAGCTCACGCCCATGAAGGCGAAGACGGCGGCGATGGCGGCGAGCAGCACGTCAGACCTCGATCTTGACGATCTTCTGGACGGCGGCGCAGCCGATCGCGATCAGGAAGACGCCGATGCCGAGCATGATGTGACCGAGGGTCTCGGTCAGCATCGGTCCGAAGTACGAGGGCGAGATCAGCTCCAGCACACCGGCGAGGCCGAAGGGGAGGAGCGTGATGATGATCCCCGAGATGCGCGCCTGCGCGGTCAGCGTGCGGATCTCCCCGGTGATGCGGATGCGTTCGCGGATGGTGTAGGCGATGGTCTCGAGAATCTCGGCGAGGTTGCCGCCCACGACGCGCTGGATCTGCACCGCCGTCACGAGCAGGTCGAAGTCCTCGGACTTGTTGCGCATCACCATGTGGTTGAGAGCATCGTCGACGCTGATTCCCAGGGCGATCTCACGGGTTGCGCGCGCGAACTCCTCAGAGATGGGCGGTGATGCGTTGCGGCTCACCGAGTTCAGGGCTTGAGCAAAGGAGTAGCCCGCCTTGAGCGCGTTGCTGAGCAGCACGATGGTGTCGCCGAGCTGGTTGTTGAAGGCGCGGGCGCGCCGTCCCTGGCGGAAGCGGAGGTACATGCCGCTGCCCATCCAGGCGGCCACCGGTCCGACCAGCAGGAACACCGGCGAGCCGAAGCGCAGTGTGAGCAACAGGCCGAGCGCCACGCCGGTGCCCGCGACCGCGAGCACCCACTCCGACGACTTCAGCTTGAGGTCGGCCTTCTGGAGATCGTCGGCGAGCTTGCCCGTGTGCGACGACCGTGCCAGCAGCGGGTTGAGCGCCGTGGTGATGGAGTCGACGAGATCGCGGAGCGGATTGCCGGTGCGGACCCGCTGCGGAGCGGTCTCCGCCGGCCGCCCGTACTGGCTCAGCCGGGCGGCCACGCGGTCGGCGTCGGTGACCCTCCGTCCCGCCGCCCAGGCGGTCAGGGACATGACGGTCCCGGCCGCCAGGACGGCGGCCGCGATCGCAGGCGGGGAGATGGTCATCGCCAGGTCCCGTGATCAGATTGGCAGCAGCTCATGGGGCCTCGACTCAGCCCGGGAAGAGGCCGTTGAGCGTGGCCGGGGTGACGGGGGTGTCAGCGCCAGGGGTGAGGGGGGCGCCGATGCTGGACTCGTAGTTGGGCTTGTCGAAGCCGTTGGCGCCGTCACGCTTGCCCCACTCGGCCTGCGGGCGGAGCACGTACCTGATCACGCCTTGATTGATGGCGCCGCGGTTGGCGACCAGCGCGGTCATGATCTCGGCCTGGTTGCGAGGCAGCTCGATGACGTAGGAGTTGACGGTCCCCGCCGTGGTGCCCGACGCGGAGGTGGCCGATGCGGCACCCACGCGGAGCACGCGCACATCCTGGAACGCGTAGCGGAATTTGGCCTGGCCGCCGGTGCCGGAGTCGATGATGATGTCGATGTGGTCCTCGGGCTGGATGTAGAAGCCCACGGACACGAACTCACCGGCGAGGGTGGGGTTGGGCGGCGTCCCGCCGGAGAAGCCGGCGGGGATGGCGAGGGCGACGTATCCCTTGGTGATGTCGAGGTGCGCGGCCGCCGCGGTGCCCGGTGTGCCGGTCGTGGACGTAGCGAAGAGCGACGCCGTCACCGGGATGTTGGCGCTCAGCGTCACCGGCGCGACCTTGCCGACGGCCTGGTTGGGATCGGTGAACGCGTCGGCTGGGTATGTGCCCTGCGCCAGGGCTGCGGTGCTGAGCAGGTCAGCGGTGATCGGCGTTCCCGCGGCGATCGTGGTCTTGGCCACGACCACGTTGGTGGTGGCGACATTGGATCCACTGTTGTGGCTCACGGCAAAGAGAACGGCTGCGGCTGCGGCTGCGGCGAGGACGATGCCCACGAGCAGGAACACCCGGTTCTGCGGCTTGTTCGGCTGAATGGCCAACGTCAGTTTCCCTTTGCTTGTGATGTTGTGATGTGGTGGCGCACGCTCATGCGTGAGAGATGAGCGCGGAGCTATCGAGCTGTGCTTGAGTGTCGCCGACGATCGACGGCTCGGTGTCGCCGTCCGGTAACAATGCGATCTACTCTCCGATCCGGTTCTGACGCCGGGTCATGAAAGAAGGCGGTGCTTCTCACGAGTCGAGGCCGCCGGAACGGGTGGCGTGCAGCAGCAGCGCAAGGATGTCCTCGCGATGCGGGGCGATGGTGGCGATGCGCCGGTAGACGCGCACCGCCTCCTTGTCGTCACCGCGGAATCGATACAGGCGGGCGATGCGCTCGAGGTAGGAGACGGCGAGGTCGGTCTCCTTGTCGTCGATGCAGATGTCGGCGAGACGGCTCAGGGGCAGCTCGAAGACGGGGTCGGCGCGCGATGCGGCCAGGTAACAGTTGAGCGCTGCATTGGACTTGCCCAGCGCACGGCAGCGGTCGCCGCCGTTCATGGCGAGCTCGGCAACGGCACGACCACCGGTCTCGCGCGCCATCTCCTGCAGAAGCGCCGCAGCCTCGTCACACCGCTTGCGCCGCAGACGATCCTCGATGCGTCGGCGGGTATCGGCAAGCTGGAGGTTGCTCTGGAAGGGGTCGTCCTCGATCTCCGTACCAGGGACGGGAGCGCGACCCGGGCGGCTCTGGCGCCGCACGCTCCAACCGCGGGCTGCCTCCGCGCCGTCAGCCTGCGCCGGCTCGACGGTGTCCGCGGGCGGTGCCGGGGTCGCGGTGACCTCCGGGGCGGCCGGCTTCTTGGTGGGCGTCGCGGAGGCGCGAACCTCAGCAATGTCGGACGCCGTCACCAGGGGCGGTGCGGTGCGCTTCGGACCCTGCTCCCAGGCCACGAATTCCGCAGCTGATGCGGTGTCGCCGCCATCGGTGATCGGGGCGGTGTCGGCTTTGGCGGCCGGTAGCTGGTCCACCTCGGCAGCGGCATCCGGCTGGTCGGCTGCGAACACGGGCATGCTCAGCGGGGTGTCGTCCCCGGAGGTGAAGACCGGGGCTGTAGACGACCGCTCATCGGCGATGTGGAACCCCTCTCTCGGCGCCACGAACACCATGGTCGGCGGCTCAGCCTCGGCTTCAGCCACCGGCTCAGGCTCCGGCTCGGCTTCGGCCACCGGCTCAGGCTCGGCTTCGGCCACCGGCTCAGGCTCAGGCTCAGCTTGGGCCACTGGCTCGGGCTCAGGCTCGGCTGCCACCTCTGGCTCAGGTTCAGGTTCGGGCTGCGCAAAGACGACGGCCTCCGGCTCGGCGTCCGCCACCCGTTCGGGGGCGACCTCCGCCGCTGTCGCTTCGAGGGCAAACTCCGCAACCGGGGGTGCCGTCGGCTCGGCTTCGGCCGCCGGCTCCAGCTCAGGCTCGACCTCGGCCACGGCCGCGGGCTCCGGCTCGGCGTCAGCCACCGGCTCGAGCTCGAGCTCGAACTCTAGGATCGGCGCGGGGGTGGGCTCCGGCTCGACCACCAGCTGTGGCTCGGGTGCGGCGTCGGCCACCGCTTCCGGCTTGGGCTCGGCTTCCGGCTGCAGCTCGGCTTCGAAGACGGGCTCGGGGTCGGCTTCCGGCTGCAGCTCGGCTTCGACGACGGGCTCGGGCTCGGGCTCGGCTTCAGCGACGGGTTCCGGCTCGGGCTCGGCTTCGGTGATGGGCTCGGCCTCGGCCACCGGCTGCGGCTCGGCCTCTGGCTCGGCGTCCTGGACGGCCTCGGCCTCGGCCGCGAAGCCGGAGGCGACTGCGTCGCTGTCCTCGGCCGAGGTGAAGCGCCAATTCGGGTCCTCCTCGAATTCGTCGACCGCCAGGGGGTCGTCCGCCAGGAGAGCGTCAAGACTGCGCAGGCTCGGCTCGGTGCCGTTGCTGTGGCGCCGCCTGAGGCGCAGAGCGAAGCGCCGCCGGTTGGCGGTCGCTGCGTCGGGGAGCGTCGGGGTGGTGGGCTCCGGGTCGGGCAGAGCCGTGGAGATGGCCACCGGCTCGAGGGGCGCCACCGCATCGACGGCCGCCGGGGGGTCGGTCGCCGGATCAGTGAAGACGGGGGGGGCGGTCGCCTCCGCGGGGTGGTCGGCGACATCCTGGCCATCGGCAGCCTGCGAGAGCTGGGCGTGTCCCAGCGCCGCGACCTCCTCGGCTCCAACCATTGGGCCCGCGAACGGAGCGGGCGATTCCAACCCTGGGGAGGCGTTCTCGTTCGGGCGGGCGGCGTCGAGGGCGAGGAGGTACTCGTATACGGTGCGCCGGAGCCGGCGGGCGAGCTCGTCACTGGCGGGGCTCCCGGCGCGCGAGCTGATCGACTCCACCTCTTCGATGGTTTCGAGAAGGTGGAGCTCGTCGAGGCGCTGACTGGTGATGGCGATCTCCAGGCGGGCCTGGAGGAGGTCGGCGACCTCAGGGAGGTCGGCGGCCAGAGCGTCTGCTGCATCCCGCCATCCGTGGCGCAGAACATCGGCGTGCTGACTGGTCGCGATCACAGGTCGTCTCGGGCTCCGCGGCACATGCTCGAAATGTGGCGGATGGGAGGCGTCCGCGCCGCCATGGTCCGGTGACGGCGCGGTCACGAGCCGGTGCGAATGCGGCGTCCGGCCGCCGCGCTGACGGGCTTGGCGAACCCGCGGAGCGCAGATAATGGCTGTGACGACGCCCACACCGCGCGAGGCTTGTGATGCCCAGCTTCTTCCCCTCCGCCCGCGAGAACATCGCAGTCCCCGACGACCGCAAGGGGCAGATCGTCTTCAAGTGGCCGGATCTCAACATCCGCCGCTACAGCAACGCCATCGTCGCCCCGGACGAGGTCGCCGTGTTCATGTACCAGGGCGAGGTCAAGGGCACCCTGCCGCCGGGCCGGCACACCCTCGACGCCACCGAGATCCCCTTCCTTGGGTTCTTCGCCGACCACCTCACCGGAGGCAATCTGTACCGCGTCGAGATCTACTTCGTCGGCACCCGCGAGTACCCCGACCTCAAGTTCGGGGGACGCATCGACAACGTTCAGGATCCCGTCACCAGCCTGGTGGTCTCGCTGGGTGTGTACGGCGAGTACTCGCTGAAGGTCGTCGAGCCGGCGACACTGCTCACCAACCTGACCGGCACCGTCGACGTCACCGACAACGACGCCATCACCGACTGGGTGGCGCAGCAATTGGTGAAGGTGCTGCGCACCGACGTCACCCAACACGTGGTCAGCAAGGGCTGGCCCATTCTCGGGCTGGCCGCCTACGTGCCCGAGGTGGAGGCCGACGTGATCTCGCTGTCGGCGCCGCAGCTGGCCGGGTACGGGCTGTCCATCGCGCGCATGGGCAACTTCACCATCAGCCTCAGCGAGGAGGACGAGGCCCAGTTGAAGACGCTGGCCCGGGACACCGCCTACACGCGGCTGGCCGGCTCCTTCCAGCAGTACGCCGCCGGCGAGCTCCAGCTGGGCGCGGGAGAGGGCATGGCCAAAGGGGGCCAGGCGCTCGGTGGGGCGTTCCTCGGAGCCGGCGTGAGCCTCGGTGGCCAGGCCACCCAGACGCCACCGCCGGCGCCCGGCAACGGGGCCGCCGCTTCGGTGATCTGTCCCGGCTGCGGGGGCGCCAACGCGGCTGGGGCCAGGTTCTGCGCGGCGTGCGGAGCCGCCCTCCCCTCGGCCCAGCCGCACACATGCGTGGCGTGCGGAGCACCGCTGGCGGCAGGGGCGCGCTTCTGCTCGGTGTGCGGACGGGCCGTCGAACCCGCCGCGGCGGCAGCCTCGACGCCCGAGACGCCGCCGGAGTCGCCGCCCGCCTCCTGATCCGCCGCGCGACCTGACGTCAGTCCCAGCGGAAGCGCCACGTGGCCAGCACGAACGTCACCAGCGCCCATGCCGCCAGCACCAGGCAGTCCAGGGCGATGTCGGAGAGGGCCGCCCCGTTGTTCATGACCTGGTGGAGGGCGTCGGTGAGCCAGGTCAGCGGGAGGAAGTGCACGGCGGTCTGCAGCCAGTCCGGCAGCGTGGTGATCGGGAAGAACACCCCGGAGAGGAACATCATCGGGAAGGCGACCATCGTCGAGAGCCCGCGCGCCGCTTCGCTGGTGCGGGCCGCGCTGGTGAGCAGGAAGCCGACGCCGACGAAGGCGGCCACGCCGAGGACCATGGGCACGGCTGCGATCGCCCAGGAGCCGTATGTCCTGGCGTGGAAGAGGACCAGCCCGAGCGCGATCAGCACCACCAGCTGCAGGAACACGGTCAGCGCCCCACCGACAATCTGCGCGCTGAGAATCTGAGCTGGGCGCAGGGGTGTGGCACGGAAGCGACGCAGCACCTTGCGAGCGCGAAGGTCCGCCAGGCCGATGGCCACGTAGTTGATGCCGCTCTGCAGGATGATGTACGCAATCATCGCGGGCAGGAAGTAGTCGATCGCCGTGACGTTGTTGACGGAGGCGCTCTGGGGCGCGGCGACGGTGACGCTCGGTGGCGCCTGCGCGGGCAGCACCGTCTTCAGCGCCGGCGCGACCAGCTGGTCGCCGATCGACGCTGCGGCCGACGTCTGCGACGACTGAAAGATCCGCACAGTCACCTGCGCGGCGCCCTGCGCGCTCAGCGCCTGCCCGAACCCGCGGGGAATCTCGAGGATGAGATCGACGTTGCTGTTCTTGAGGTCGTTGCGTGCGGCGTCGTCCGTCTCGTGTTTGATGGTCACGCCGTTGATGCTGCCCAGCGCGGCGACGAACTGGTGCGACTGACTGGTCCCGTCGGCGTCGACGATCGCGTAGGTCACCTTGAACGTGTTGCCACCGAAGAGCTCGCCGAAGATGACCATGAAGAGGACGGCGATGCCCAGCGTGAAGAACAGGGCCACGCGGTTGCGCAGGCTGGAGCGCACCGCGTTGACGGTCAGCGCGCGAAAGGCCCTCACGTCCGCAAGGTCCGCCCGGTGAGCGCGATGAAGACGTCCTCGAGCGTCCCCTGGCGCACCCGCAGGTCGCGAATCGGCGCCGCCTCTCCCTGCTCGTCGCGGACCAACCAGTGGGCCTGCGGGTCGAGGAGATCGCGCAGCACCCGTTCGGGGACGCGGGTCGACACCACCACGCGTCCGTCGACCGTCACCCTGTCGACGCCGTCGATGCGCGCCAGGGCGGACTCGTCGACGCCACGGGGTGCCTCGAACTCGATGGTGGTCCCCGGAGCGTGCGCGACGATGAGCCTCTCCGGCGTGTCGAGCGCGACGATGCGGCCGTGGTCGATGACGGCGACACGCGCACAGAGCCGCTCGGCCTCCTCCATGTAGTGGCTGGTCAGCACGACCGTCTTGCCGCGCGCGCGAACGCCCTCGATGACGTCCCAGATGTTCAGCCGCGCCTGGGGGTCGAGCCCGGTGGTCGGCTCGTCGAGGAAGACGATGTCGGGATCGTTGACCAGGGCCAGAGCGATCGAGAGGCGCTGCATCTGCCCGCCCGACAGGTCACTGGCATAGGTGTCGGCCTTCTCCTCGAGGTCGAACTCCGTGATCAGCTCGGCCGTCGCGCGCGACGAGGGATACAGAGCACCGAAGAGGTCGATCGCCTCGCGCACCTTGGTCAGCGGCGGCAGCGCTGTCGCCTGGAGCTGGACGCCGATGCGAGCCTTGATGGCGCGCGCCTCGCGAACCACGTCGACGCCGAGCACCGTGGCGCTGCCACCGTCGGGGGTGCGCAGGCCCTCGAGCATCTCCATCGTGGTGGTCTTGCCGGCGCCGTTGGGACCGAGCATGCCGAAGATCTCGCCGCTCTCGACGCTGAAGCTCACGTCATCGACGGCGACCAGGGTGCCGTAGCGCTTGGTCAGCCCGTCGGCGGTTATCACCGGCATAGCCGGGGAAGTATGCCCGGCAGCCTACGCATGGCGATCTTTTGCGGTACAAAAAAACCACCGCGACCCTCTCGGTTCGCGGCGGTTCTTGTGTGGTGACTCTCCGTGGAGCTGATGATCAGGCGGCGGCCGTCGCAGGAGGCCGGATGGTCCTGTCCCGGTTGGACCCCGCGCGTGTGACGCGCTGGTGGTGATCGGGTGTCACGGCCTCGACATCACGATGCGGTGGGCCGTGGTGCCGGCGTCGAGAGGCCGAGCTCGATGACTGTCTGACGGTGTGCCAGCAGCAGCGCGTCATCCGGGCGGGTGGCGCCGGCGCGACCGCGGACGACCAGGATGTCGACGAGATTGTCCACCCTCCACTCCAGGGTGATCTCCACCGCCATGACCCCGTCCGTCGATGTGGCCGTCACGGTGGTGGCGTGGGCGGCGTCCCCGAGTGCCCCTGTCGACACCGACGTGGCACTCTTCACAGCATCGAGCCGGGCGATGTCGCCGCCGTACACCGCTGCCGCGCCGCCCGCGTCCTGGAACTCCTCGACGGTGTCGCCCACCTGCACCGGTCCGTTGGCCAGCGCCAGGCTGCCGACATCACGGAAGAGGTCGTCGGTGGCAGCGCTGACAAAACCAGCCGCGGTGAGCTGCTGCGCCGCGGTGCGATCCGTCCCCGCGACATCCCCGGCGGTGAGCGAGTGCGGAGCGGTGTCGAAGCTGAAGTCGGGTGACACCATCTGGTCGACGCCGAGGAGGTAGGTGGTCGCTGCCGCCCGGTGCGGTGGCGCGGGGATCGGCCCGGCGCATCCGGCGATGATCACCGTCACGGACGCCGTGAGGCACCGTCGCGCTCGCACGGACTCAATCTTGGCGGATTGCCGCCACGATGCTGGTCCGGGCGGCGCGGATCGCCGGCACCACGGTTGCCAGGATGCTGCCACCGACAACCGCACAGACCACCGCGATCACCGCGGTGATGGGGAAGGCGAAGCTGGGCGTGAAGCCGGGCACGGCGACAGCGCGCAGCATGCCGAACACGATCGCGCATCCGGTCGCCACCCCGAGAACGGCGCCGGTGGCGGCGAGGATGGCCGCTTCGGTGAGAACCAGCCCGCGCGCGCCGGCGCGATCGAGGCCCACCGCGCGCATCATGCTCAGCTCGCGCGACCCCTGGCGGATGTTGACGAGAAGTGTGTTGACGACCGCGATCATCGACATCACCAGGGCCACGATCGCCACCGCCAGCAGCAGGCCGAGGGCGTGCTGCAGGGCACGCTCCGCGCTGCCGCGGATGTCGTCGAGGGTGACCGCCGACAGCCCGTACGACGCCGCGGTGCTCATCACCGCGGAGGTGCTGCCGCTGGTCATCACGTCGAGGTCGTCGAAGCCCGCGGCCCCGTCACCGAAGTAGCGCACGGCGACGTTGCGATCCATGATCAGCGACTCGTCGCCGTTCCCCGAGGGGAAGGAGTGGTCGACGATTCCCGCCACCAGGAAGGGCACGGTGCCGCGGCTGGTGAGCAGCGGCACGGAGGAGCCCACCAGCCAGCCGTGGGAGGTGGCGAACCCGCTCGGGACCAGCACCGCGGTTCCATTGAGCACGGCGCGGAACGCGCTGGCGCGATCGGGAGTGGTGACGTCGAGGCCGCCGCCGTTCTCGTATGAGGCGCTGTCGATGGTGGTGACGCCGAGCACGGAGGTGCCACTGGCGACAGAGAGGAATCGCAGGGGTAGCACCGTGCGCACCCCCGGCGACGCCGCGATGCTGGCCTCCACCGCGCTGGTCTGCGCGACCGAGCTGCGGACCACCACGTCCCCCGCGAAGAGGTGCGAGACCCAGGCGTCGCCGCCGGCCATGGCACCCGAGGCCAGGGCGCTGACGGCGACCGCACTGGCCACGCTGATGGTGAGACCGCTGAGGGTGAGGGCTGTGCGGTTGCGCCGGCGCACCAGGTTGCGTGTCGCCGGACCCGACCTGGCGGTCACGGCGGAGGCGATGAAGCCGACCACCCGCGCTGCCCAGGGCGCGATCAGGGGCAACGCACAGAGGACTCCGGCGATGACCAGGACGGTGCCGATGGCGGCCGCTGTTCCGTCGCCGACGAGAAACAGCAGGCCGCCCGCGACCAGCGCCGGCGGCGCCAGCGAGATGGGGAATGTCCCGATGCGCTCCCGCTCCGAGCCGGGGTGGGGGCGGAGGCCGGAAAGGATGGGGCGCTGGCCGATGCCGAGCGCGGAGATGGCCCCGCCCACCACGGCGGCGATCGCCCCCACCAGGATGGCGGCGAGCACCTGCAGGGCGCCGACGTTCAGTGACGGCACGGGAAGATCGGCGGGGGTGAGGTGGGACTCGAGGTATGCGGCCAGGATGACGCCGGCAAGAACTCCGACCGGGATGGCGGCGACGATGAGGATGGCCGCCTCGACCATGAACATGCGGAACACCTGCCGCGCCGACGCTCCGGCGGCGCGCAGCAGCGCGGTCTCGCGGCGCCGCTCGCTGGCTGCCAGGGCGACGCTGTTGGCGGTGGACCCCGCCCCCACGATGAGGCTGAGCACTGTCAGGAGGAGGAGGAGAGGCTGCACCTCACCGAGCGGGGAGGTGGCAGCGCTGCGCGGGTCGACGATGGTCACCGCGTCACCGATGGAGGAGCGCACCTCGTCGCCGACCTGGGTGGCGCTGGCGCCCGGCCTGAGCTGCAGCGCGACCATCGCGGTGCGCAATCCGAGACGGAACTGGTCGAGCATCGCCGTCTCGCTGATGAACACGCCGTTGCGGGTGAAGCCGCCCAGGCCACCACCGTTGCTGAAGCCCACGATCGTGAAGCTGTCCGGGCCGGTGCCTGTGGTCAGCTGGATGCGGTCACCGAGGGCCAGCGGAACGCGGTGGGCGGCGGCCGACAGCGAGGCGGCCAGCCCGGAGTCGAGGACGACCTCAGAGTGGCTGCCCGCCGAGGGCATCCGCCCGGCGGCGAGCGAGAGCGGACGCAGGGCCACGCCACCGTCACGAACGGCGAGCAGGTTGATCGTGGTGCCGTCGATGTCGGTGCCGCTCAGCCTGGCCACGACGCGCTTCTCGTAGAGCGGCACCTCCCTGGCGACGCCGGGCAGCGCGCCCACCTGGCCGGCGGCGTCAGCGGTGAGCCCCGAGCCGGCGGTGACGCGGACATCGAGAGCGGAGCCGCCGGCGGACACCTGTGCCGCGGCCCGCGACTGGGAATCGAGCCCGGCGCTGGTCACGGACACGCCGAGCACCACCGCGATGCCCAAGGCAATCGCGATCCCGGTCAGCAGGGCGCGCAGGGGACGGCCGCGAATGCCTCGCAGCGCCAGCGCCCACGCGAGGCTCACAGGTCCAGCTTGCTGAGCCGCTGGACCAGCACGCTGACGGCCGCGGCGGCTCCCGGCTCGTCGCCCTGGGTGAGGGGAACCTCGTCGACGATCGCACCGTCGCGCATCACCAGGACGCGGTCGGCATGAGCGGCGACGCGAGCGTCGTGCGTGACCAGCACGGCGGTCTGCTGGTGGCTCCGGCAGAGACGCCCGAGCAGGGCCATGACCTCACGGCCTGTGGTCCAGTCGAGGTTGCCGGTGGGCTCGTCGGCGAGAAACAGCGCGGGGGCCGCGGCGAGGGCGCGGGCGATGGCCACGCGCTGCTGCTCGCCTCCGGAGATCTCCTCGGGGCCGTGGCCCTGGAGACCGTGGAGGTTGAGCTGATCCATGAGCAGCGTGACCCGCTCGTTGATGCTGCGCTGGCTGACACCGCCAGCGCGGATCCGCCATGAGCCCTCGTTGCGCAAGCGCAGCGGCAGGGCGACGTTCTCAGCGGCGGTGAGGTTGGGGAGGAGGTTGAAGAACTGGAAGACGAAGCCGAGGCGGTCGCGGCGGAACGCCGAGAGGGCGGTGTCGTCGAGGCTGTAGAGGGACCTGCCCTCGATCGTGACCGAGCCGGCGTCGGGCGGCTCCAGGCCACCGAGGATGTGCAGCAGCGTGCTCTTGCCGCATCCGCTCGGACCCATCAGTGCCACGAATTCGCCGCGGGCGACCTCCAGTGAGACGCCGCGAAGCACCTCGCGCGGGGGCCGGCTGATGGTGTACGTCTTGTGCAGATCGTCGGCAACGACAACTGTTGTTCCCACCGGGGCGGGCGGGGAGATGGCGCTCATGGGTGTGTCCTCGGGTGTTGTGACAGGGGCGTCGGCGTGGCGGCGGCCGTCGCGGGCCATGGGGCAACGGGTCAGCTGATCAGATAGCTCTCCAGAACCG
Organism: Candidatus Dormiibacterota bacterium; assembly: GCA_036844485.1. Classification (GTDB taxonomy): domain Bacteria; phylum Chloroflexota; class Dormibacteria; order Aeolococcales; family Aeolococcaceae; genus Aeolococcus. Next base: position 58,842 of record DAIUFS010000006.1, read on the forward strand.
ACTCCACGGAGTTGAAGAGCAGACCGCTCTGCTGCTCCAGCGCCGGTGGCAGGGTCAGGGTGGGCAGGGGAGTGGGCGTCGGCACCGGCGTGGGCGTCGGAACCGGGGTGGGGGTGGGTATCGGTGTCGCCGCGATCACGGCCGCGGCCGGCTGCGCCGGTGGGGGCGGGGGGGGGGTGTTGCGGGTCGGGGTGACCGCGCGTGGCCGGGGCTTCGGTGCCGGCGGGGGAGGCGGCGGTGGTGGCGGAGACGATGAGTGCAGCTGCGCGAACTCCTCCGAGAACATCGTGGCGCTGTAGCTTCCGCCGCCGCCCGTCCAATTGGCGCCGCTGTCCGAACCGATCCCCAGGTCCGTGTAGTTGCCGTTGAGGATGTTGGCGCGATGGTCGGGGCTGTTCATGAACGCGCTGTTGACCGCAGAGGCCGAACCGGTTGTGTTCCAACCGATGTTCTCGCCGGCCGACATGTAGTGCACCCCGAAGGCGGACATCATCGAGAACACGTATTGACCGCAGTTGAGAATCACGTGCGCGAAATAATTGCGCTGAATCATGTCCACCGCGCGTCCGTAGACGGCAAAGCCGCACCCGTTGTACCGGGCGCCCTCGGCGATGGCTCCGAGCGTGCCGTTGCCGTTCAGGGATCGAACCCCGTTGCTGGCTCGATCCTGGTTGGTGAGGCTGAAGAGCGCGCTGTCGAGCGAACCGCTGGCACGCACGGGGGTGGCGTCGGCGGCCGAGTGCAGGGCCGCGATCGTCATCCCCGTCAGCGCCGCCATGTAGGTGGCGGTGATCGCGGCACGCCGCCAGGCGCGTGGCGAGGCCATGGGCGGGGCGTCGCCGGCCCGGACCAGCGTGGCTGTTCGGGTCAGCTCCTCCCAGCGTGCCTGATCGATCGCGCACGTGTTTGCCGCCATGCCGTGAGGAATACGCCAGGCCGCTTCCAGCATGGTGGTCCGGAAACAGTTCGTAACCGGGCTGTGGGAAAACCGTGGAGAGCGGTGGCGTGATCCAGGTCGCACGGCAGCAGCCGGGATTCGCCGCCGGATGCCTTGACAGGATCGTTGCAGGGACCGCGCGGGCCTGCGAGCGGTGCCGGATAGCCTGTAGTTCTGCAGACAGAGCTCACAGGAGAAAGACGGGATGTCGCTACTCGACAGGGTGCAGCGCAAGGCTGAGGGAGACGCCGCGCGCACCTCGCGCGACAGCAGCGAGCCCGCCACGCCCACCCCAACCGGCCCGGCGGCTGCGCCGAGTGACGGCTCCGGTGACACTCCCCAAGTGAGGCGCGCCACGGACGGACCCACGCCGGCGGCTCCAGCGCCCACCGGCTGGCAGGTCCGCCACGCCCCTCCCGCTCCCAGCGCCGAACCGGCCACTGCTGACTCGGCCTCCCGCCCCGCCCCCGGCCAGGCGTCTCCCGCCTCCCCGAGAATCGCCGTCGCGGAGACGCCGCGGCCCGAGCAGGCCGCCCCACCGATGGTCGCCGGCCGTCCAGCTCCGCCTCTGATGAGCCGAACCGGGGCCGCCGAGCCGTCTGAGGGGCAGCGCCAGGCCTCGCTCCTCAATCGCACAGCGCTGGCCCGCGGTCCGCTGGTCAAGTCCCCGTCCGGAAACCTCTATTCGGGGCTGCGCAGCAAGGTGCACCAGCGCCTCATCGAGGAGCTGGCGGGGAACACCGACACCGCCCCCCCGGAGCAGGTGCGGCAGCGCATCTTCGAGCTGGTCAACGAGATCGGCGCCGAGCAGAACCTGACCATGACCCGCTACGACAAGCTGCGCGTCGCCGAGACGGTCGTCGCCGACGTCCTCGGCCTCGGTCCGCTGGAAGCGCTGCTCAACGATCCCGAGATCACCGAGATCATGATCAACAGTCCCAAGCAGATCTACATCGAGCAGCACGGCAAGCTGACGCTGAGCCCGGTCAGCTTCGACAGCACCGAACAGTTGATGCAGGTCATCGACCGCATCGTCAGCACCATCGGCCGCCGCGTCGACGAATCGTCCCCGATGGTGGACGCTCGCCTCAAGGACGGTTCCCGCGTCAACGTGATCATCCCCCCGCTGGCATTGCGAGGTCCCACGGTGACCATCCGAAAGTTCGCCAAGGAGGCCTTCACCGTCGACGACCTGGTGACCTTCCGATCGGTCACCCCTGACATGATCCGCTACCTGCGCGCCTGCGTCAGGGGCCGGCTCAACGTCATCGTCAGCGGCGGTACCGGGTCGGGAAAGACGACCACTCTCAACATGCTCTCCGGATTCATCCCCGAGGACGAGCGCATCGTCACCATCGAGGACGCCGCCGAGCTGCAGCTCCGCCAGGACCACGTGGTCACCCTGGAGACCCGACCGGCGAACATCGAGGGCCGCGGGCGGGTCACCATCCGCGAGCTGGTCATCAACGCGCTGCGCATGCGCCCCGACCGGATCGTCATCGGCGAGTGTCGTGGCGGCGAGGCGCTGGACATGCTCCAGGCGATGAACACCGGCCACGACGGCTCACTGACCACGCTGCACGCCAACAACCCGCGCGAGTGCGTGGGCCGGCTCGAGACCCTGGTGCTCATGGCCGGGGCGGAGCTGCCGTCGCGCGCCATCCGCGAGCAGATCGGCTCGGCGGTGAACATCATCGTCCAGCAATCCCGGCTCCGCGATGGGTCGCGCAAGGTGGTCAGCATCAGCGAGGTTCTCGGCTGCGAGGGCGGCGAGGTGCAGCTCCAGGAGATCTTCGCCTTCCGCCAGACCGGCCTCGATGAGGACGGCAAGGTGGAGGGCGGCTTCACCCCGACGGGGGTGCTACCTCACTTCCTCGAGCACCTCGCCACCGAGGGCGAGGCGCTTCCCGAGGAGATCTTCCAGCCCATGCGGGTCGTCGGCGAGGACTGACGCTCGGCGCCGGGGTGGCGTGGGGATGGCGTGTGGTCAGGGTCATGTAGTGGTTGGTGTCGATCACTCGGCGAGCCCTTGCGCTGAGGTCGGAATCGCCGCCCATCGGCAGCTCAGCCAATCCTGCGATAGGTGATCGCGAGGTCGCGCTCCCAAGTAGCACCGTCATCGCGCGATAGCTCTCCCTCACCGTGGATCGCGTTGCCGTCGTCGCTGAATGTGCCGGTGAATCGCTGCGCGAACCCGGGGGCGTTGTTCCAGAATCGCCAGGTGTTCGCGGTGATGTCGACCGCGAATACTCGATGCACGCCGCGGGGGTCGAAGTAGTGCATGGACCCATGCCCACCACATCGAGCACTCGGCTGACGGCGGGCCGACGGATCTCGGCAACCTCGTCCATCGCTAATACGACCCCATCCGAGTCACAACAACCGCTCGCCCGCATGCCCACGCCCCACCGGGACCGTGCACTACGTCGACGGTCAGGAGGCCGCGCTCGACATCAGCCGTCACATCCCCGAGGCGTGCCGGGAGCCACCTACCCGAGCTGCTCCGCTCGTGAAGCGACGACGATCCCCGCTTGCCATCCCGGTGCGCGCCCTCGCGCAGGGAGCTGCACCTCCGATGCGTCGAGTCCGGCCGAGACGATCAACCATGCGATGATCGAGTTGGAGTTCCACATCTCGCCTGCGTGCAGTTCGTCTCGACCCCAGACAGCCGTGGGTACCGACGGAACGAGATCAAGCAGGCGCTCCGAGACAGCGGGATCGTCGGTTAGATGACGCGGACTGTCGACGGCTTCACTGAGATCCGCGATGACGCCGTCGCGCCAACGCCGGACCTCGTAACGGAAGATGCGCAAGCGCGCCGCCCAGCGGCTGCCGACGGCACCTTCGGCGACCACGCCCCGCTGGTCACCGCGAGCATCCACGACGGGGGTCTGCTCGATCACAAACCCACCGCTCGGCACGTGCACTGTAAGGGCGGAGTGGTAGAGGTCGTACCGGCTGCGGCGGTGGATCGCCGCGTCACACGCCTCGTAGACGCGACCATTCAGCCGGACAAACCGGCCGCCTGCTCCTAGCGGCAGCCAGTGGAGATCGGCCCCGAAGATCATGTCCAGAGTCCTGCCAGTCTGTACCGATGATGGCCCCTCGAGCACTGGGCCGACGGCGGGCCGACCGACCTGGGCAACCTCGTCAATCGCTAATACGACCCCCAAGCCGGTCGGTAATCCGAGTGCCAGCGCTATCAGCTCGACGCGGTCATCGCCTTCGCTCTGCTCGGCTTCCGCGAATATGAACTACGCCTCGACGAGGATTACCAAGCTCTCGGGCACCACACCGTCATATTCCATCGCCTCGGCCATCGGGGGCGTCTGCATCGCCGCCATGAGCGCGTCCAGGTCGGCAACGTCCATGAGCACCGCCACTCGCGTCGGGTTCTGCGGGTCGGTGAACGTCCGAATATTGGTGACGCCGAGGGGTCCGAAGACCTCTTCGCGCTTCGGCGAGGCAAGCCAAT
>DAIUFS010000007.1:0-58075 GCA_036844485.1 Candidatus Dormiibacterota bacterium
CACCGAAGCCGGTTCGCTATGATACCGGCTCAGTGCGGCGCTCCCGTTTGCTCCAATTAACATGACGCGGATCATCTCGATCGCGAACCAGAAGGGTGGCGTCGGCAAGACGACGACCGCTGTGAACCTGGCCGCCGCGCTCGCTGAAAAGGGTCGGCGAATCCTTGCTGTGGATCTTGATCCGCAGGGACATCTCACCATCAACATGGGGTGCCGGCGGCCCGATGATCTGGAGCTGTCCGTGTACAACGTGCTCACGGATCACCGCGTCGATGTGGCCGAGGTCCGGCTGCGTTCCGACGCCATGAAGCTGGATTTCCTGCCTGCCAATATTGAGTTGAGCGGCGCCGAGCTGCAGCTGGTCACCGAGTTCGGACGCGAATCCGTCCTCAAGGACAAGCTCGAGACCGTGCTCGATGAGTACGACTACATCGTCATCGACTGTCCCCCTTCACTCGGTCTGCTGTGCGTCAACGCGCTGGTGGCGTCAACGGACGTGATCATTCCGCTGCAGTGCGAGTACTTCGGTATGAAGGGTATGCAGCAGCTGCAGCGCACCATCGACCGAGTCCGCGCCAAGCTGAATCCGGGATTGCGCATCGCCGGCATCCTTCCCACCATCTACAAGTCGCGCACCCTGCACAGCCAGGAGGTTCTCGAGCTGGTCCGCGAGCGCTACGGCGACGAGGTGTTCGACATCACCGTCGACTCGTCGATCCGCTTCGCGGAGACGCCTCTGGCGGGCCAGTCCATCCTCCAGTACGCCACCGCCTCTCCCGGAGCCCGGGCCTACCGCGCGCTGGCGACCGCGGTGATGGCCCAGGAGGAGGACTCCACGGTGCCCACCGCCCATGTGCGCGGCACCCCGACGCGGGTACGAGCCGCCCGGGCGTGATGAAGGGATTCCGCCGCGCCCAGCTGCGCGGGTCGGACGAGTTGTTCCGCCCCACAGAGGACACGGAGCCGAAGCAGGAGGTGATCGCAGTCGACGTCCTCGACGAGGTCCGGACGGTGCCCGCAGCTCCCCATCACAACCAGCGCTCGGTCCGTCTCAGCAACGAGGAGATCGACCTCCTCGCCGACGCCGTGCAGCACCTCAAGTTTCCCCACCAGCAGAGCGGCCGGCCTTCTTTGGAGCGTTTTGAGCAACTCGAGGGACTGCGGCAGAAGCTTCTGGCAAGTTTGTAACAAGGGGGGCGGGGCAGATCCCCGCCCCCGGACATGGTCGGAGTGAATCCGACCATGTCCGCCCCCTCCCCTCGGCGCGCCTCGCGCCCCGACGGTACTTTTTAGGGGCATGCCGGCTGACGCGTGGCTGGGTCGTTGCGTCATTGGGGTGTCTGCGGGGGCTTGGCTTTTCTTGATCGGCTGAGCTGCTCTTGACAGGTTGTGATCGGTCGATCAATAATATTGGCGATGAGCATCACCACCCGTTCGGCTCCCGCACGCGGCCCCCGGCTGAGTGCTGATGAGCGCCGCGTGGAGGTGGTCAGGGCCGCGATCGTGGAGTTCGCCGAACAGGGCTACCAGGCGGCCAGCACCGCCGCCATCGCTCGCCGGGCCGGCATCTCCCAGCCGTACATCTACGCGCTTTTCCCCAGCAAGCAGGACCTGTTCATCGCGGTGCACGACGAGGTGATCGGACGGATCCGCCGGGCGTTCACCGAGGCTGCCGGGCGCGGCTCGAGCCCCGCGGAGAAGCTGGACCGGATGAGCGAGGTGTACGCCGGGCTGATCTCCGACCGCAACGCGCTCCGCGCCCAGCTGCAGACCTACGCGACGGGTGATCCTGTCATCCAGGCGCACGCCGCGCGGTGCTATCGGGACCTCTACAACGAGGTGATCCGGCTCTCCGGGGCAGCGCCCGTCGAGGTCTCCATGTTCTTCGCGTGCGGGATGCTCGCCAACGTGACCATCGCGCTCGGCCTTGACGACATCTGCGCTCCCCTCTTCCACGCGCCGCGCGTTCCGGGCACGCAGCAGCAGTAGAAATTTTTTTGCCCCATCAAATGATCGGTTCATCAATAAGGAGATGGTCATGACCTCCCCGCGACGCACCGGCTGGACCCTGGCGCTGGTCTCCGCCGCCCTCTTCATGGTCACCCTCGACAACCTGGTGGTGACCACCGCCCTGCCCAGCATCCATCGCGAGCTCGGCGGCGGCATCGACAGCCTGGAGTGGACGGTCAACGCTTACACGCTCAGCTTCGCCGTCCTGCTGCTCACCGGAGCGGCGCTCGGTGACCGGTTCGGGCGCAGGCGGATGTTCAGCGTCGGCTTGGCCATCTTCACCGTCGGCTCGGCGGCGGCCGCGTTGGCGCCCAGCATCGGTGCTCTCGTCGTGGCGCGCGCCCTGCAGGGAGCCGGCGGCGCGCTGGTCACCCCGCTCACCCTGACGCTGCTGTCCGAAGCCTTCCCAGCGGGACGCCGCGGGGTCGCTCTGGGCATCTGGTCCGGCATCAGCGGGCTCGGTGTGGCGCTGGGACCGGTGATCGGGGGCGCCGTGGTCGACGGCATCTCCTGGCACTGGATCTTCTGGCTCAACGTGCCCATCGGCCTGGCCGTGGCTCCGCTGGCGCGGCTGCGCCTCGTCGAGAGCTTCGGGCCGGCGCGGCGCATCGACGTTGCCGGGCTGCTGCTCGCCAGCGGCGGTCTGTTCGGCGTCGTGTTCGGCCTGGTGCGCGCCAACGCTCTCGGCTGGACCAGCCTCACCATCCTCGGTTCTCTCCTCGGTGGCGGGGCGTTGCTGGCAGTCTTCGCCGTGTGGGAGACGCGGGTCGCGTGGCCCATGCTGCCGCTGCGCTTCTTCCGCAGCCGCTCCTTCTCCGCCACCAACGCGGTGTCGCTGGCGATGTACTTCGGGATGTTCGGCTCCATCTTCCTGCTCGCCCAGTTCTTCCAGATCGTGCAGCACTACTCGCCGCTGCAGGCCGGTCTGCGCACCCTCCCATGGACGGGGATGCCGATGATCGTGGCGCCCATCGCCGGGGTGCTGTCGGACCGGGTGGGCAGCCGCCCGCTGATGTTCTCGGGGCTGGCGCTCCAGGCGGTGGGGTTGGGCTGGCTGGTTGCCATGCTCGCCCCGAGCACCCCCTACTCGTCGTTCATCGGCCCCTTCGTGCTCGCCGGTGCGGGCATGGCCATGGTGTTCGCGCCCGCGGCCAACGCGGTGCTGTCGTCGGTGCGCGCGGCCGAGGCGAGCCAGGCGTCCGGCGCCACCAACGCCATTCGTGAGCTGGGCGGCGTGCTCGGCATCGCTGTGCTCGCATCCGTGTTCACCGCCGCCGGCGGATACGCGACGCCGGCTCTATTCGTCGCCGGACTGCGCCCCGCGGTCGTGGTCGGCGCCGCCGTGCTCGCCGCCGGCGCGCTCGCCGCCCTGCTTGTGCCGGGTCTGCGCCGGCGCGGCGAGACGGCCGGCACGTCGGAGCCCGTGATCGCCGACTCCGTGGCCACGGCGGCGTAGTCGAGGAACGCCGATCAGGCGTCGCCCTTGCTGTACAGGGCCTCGATCTGATCGGCGTACTTCTCCGTCACCACCTTGCGCTTCACCTTGAGCGTCGGGGTCAGCTCCTCATCGGGGGTGAAGTCCCTGGCGATGATGGCGAACCGCTTCACCTGTTCGACGTGGCTCAGCTTGCTGTTGACGGCGTCGACGTGGCGCTGCAGCTCAGCGCGGACCTCCGGATGCTCAGCCATTGCGGACGCGTCTGCTGGCCAGCCCCGGGCCGCGGCGATCGCCGGCGCCTCCTCAGCGTCCAGGGTCAGCAGCGCCGTCATGTAGGGGCGGCGATCACCGATGGCGACGGCATGGCCGATCAGACGGTGAGTGCCGAGCCCGGACTCGATGTTGCCGGGCGAGATGTTCTTGCCGCCGGCGGTGATGATGAGGTCCTTCTTGCGGTCGGTGATGCGCAGGTAGCCGTCGGCGTCGAACTCGCCCACATCGCCGGTGTGCAACCAACCGTCGATGAGTGACTCCTCGGTGGCCCCGCGATCATGCAGGTATCCGGGGAAGACAACGCCGCCGCGCACCAGGATCTCGCCGTCCTCGGCAAGGCGCACCTCGTTACCGGGGTAGACCTCACCGACAGTGCCGACGCGCGAGCGTCCTGGGCGGTTGAACGTGGTCGAGCCGGCGTTCTCGCTCTGGCCGTAGACCTCGCAGATCTCGAGCCCGATCGACCGGAAGAAGCGCAGCACCTCGGGGTCGATGGGAGCGGCGCCACTGGCGAGGATGCGCACGTCGTCGAAGCCCAGGGCGGCGCGCAGCTTGGCGAGCACCAGCCGCTCCGCGAGGCGATGACGGCGCCGCAGGCCGGCGGGGATGTCCTGGCCTCGCTCGCGCAGATCGGACACCCGCCGCCCGGTGCGGATGGCCCACCGCGCCAGGGTGCGCTGCGGCGCCGGGCTGGCATCGATCTCCTTGCCGACCGAGGCTGCCATCTTCTCCCAGACGCGCGGGACGCCGAAGAAGTGAGTGGGCCGGATCTCGCGCAGTCGGGCGCTCAGGTGGGGAAGGCCGTCGAGGAACCAGGTGGGGTTGCCGTAGCGGTACGAGCGGAACTCGCTGACCATCCGCTCCGCGATGTGGGCCAGGGGAAGATAGCTGAGCACCCGGTCCCCGGGGCCCACCTCCACCAGGCCGGCAAGGCCGTCGGCGGAGGCTGCGATGTTGCGATGGGTGAGCATCACCGCCTTGGGGGGTCCGGTGGTGCCACTCGTGTAGATGAGCGTGACCACGTCGTCCATCTGGCTCTGGCGGCAGCGCTGGTCAATCTCTCCGAGGTTGCGGGCGAGGTGATCGTCGCCCACGCGGAGCGCCTCCTGCCACGGGACCACGAAGCCATCGGGCGAGGCGGTCTCGACGCCCTCCATGGCCACCACCCTGCGCAGGTGCGGGAGCTGGTCACGCTGCTCGAGCACCCGCGCCAGCAGAGACTCGTTCTCGACGAAGACAACTCGCGCCTGGGAGTGATTGAGCACGTACTGCGCCTGCTCGGCGCTGAGCGTCTGGTAGACGGGCACGGGCAGGCCGCGCACCATCAGGATGGCGGCGTCGGCGGTGTGCCACTCGGCGCGGTTGTTGGCCCAGATGGCAACCTCGTCGCCGGGAGCGATGCCCTCCTGGATGAGGAAGGAGGCGATCCGGCGGGCTCCCTCACCGAACTGGCCCCAGGTGATCGAGATCCACCGATCGCCGGACCTCGTGTACAGAGCCGGGAGGTCGGCGCGCCCGCGGATCTGGGAGAGCAGGTATTCGACCAGCGTCCGCGTCTCACCGCTCGGGGCGGGGGCGCCGGACGCGACGGCAGCTTGGCTCGTCATCGGTGGTCAGAATGACACAACGTTCCGTCCCCGGTCACAGTGGGCCGCGGGCCGCCTGAGCCGTCAGACGTCTCTCGTCAAGGAGATCGATTGTGGTCGTGGGCACCTTGCAGATAACCCTCCAGGTCCCGGAGAGCCGCTCGCTGAAGGACAAGCGGATGGTGGTGCGGTCGATCACCAGCCGCGTCCGCCAGACCTTCACGGTCGCCGTTGCCGAGGTGGGTGAGCAGGACACCTGGCAGACGGCGGTCCTCGGGGTCGCCTGCGTCAGCAACAGCGCGCGCCACGCCGACGAGATCTGCCAGAAGGTGCTCGCCTATGTCGAGAATGACGCCGACGGGGTGGTCAGCGGCTCCCGCTTCGAGCTGGTGCACCTCTAGGCCGGCATGACCATCGAACGGCGGGTGGGCGCCGACCACGAGATCGACGAGGCGATGGCGGCGTTCGAAGCCTCCCTCCCCTTCACCCTCGACGCCTTTCAGCGCGAGGCGATCGAGAAGCTGGAGCGGTCCGCGGGGGTGCTGGTGGCGGCGCCCACCAGCAGCGGAAAGACGCTGGTCGCCGAGTACCCGATGTGGCGCTGCCTGCTCGCCCCCGAGCACCTGCGCAGGCCGCACGCGCAGGTCATCTACACCTCGCCTCTCAAGGCGCTCTCCAATCAGAAGTTCCACGATCTCGCCGCCCGCTACGGCTCCGCCAACGTGGGCCTGGTCACCGGGGAGCACACCATCAACGACGCCGCCCCCCTGGTGGTCATGACCACGGAGATCCTCCGCAACGTCCTCTACGACGATCCCGGCCGGCTCGACCGGGTCAGCGATGTCGTGCTCGATGAGATCCATTACATCGACGACCACCCGCGGGGAACAGTGTGGGAGGAGATCATCATCGAGACCCCACCGCATGTGAGGCTGATCGGGTTGTCCGCGACCATCAGCAACGTCGACGAGGTGGCGGCGTGGATGCGCGGCCTGCGCGGCGACATCGGCACGGTGGTGCGGGTGGAGCGCCCAGTGCCCCTGGAGATGTGGCTGTCGATCAGCAACCATCTCGAGCCGCTGTTCGACGCCGGCGGGCAGGTGGCGCGGCAGACCCTGGACATGGCTGCGAACGACTCGATGCACGAGGCTCGCTTCCGCTACATGCGGCGTGCCCCGGACAACGATCTCTTCCACGTCATCGAGGAGCTCCGTGTCCGCGCCATGCTGCCGGCGATCTACTTCATCTTCTCGCGGCGCGGCTGCGCGGAAGCCCTGGGACGGTGCGCTGTGCATGGCCTCGACCTCACCGATCGTGCGGAGAAGGAGGCGATCGACTCCGGGTACGGGGAGCTGCTGCGGCGCATCGAGGACGCCGACGAGCGCCGCGTCTTCCGTCAGGCGATCGACGCCGCCACGCTGCGCAACGGCGTCGCCATGCACCACGCCGGAATGCTGCCGTCCGCCAAGGAGGCGGTGGAGAGGCTCTTCATCAACGGGCTGGTCAAGGTTGTGTTCGCGACGGAGACGCTCTCGCTGGGGTTGAACATGCCGGCGCGCGCCTGCGTGGTGTCGTCGTTCACCAAGTTCGACGGCACCGGCTTCCACTCGCTCACCGCGGGCGAGCTCACCCAGCTGATGGGCCGTGCCGGCCGCCGGGGCATCGACCTGGTCGGCCACGGCGTCATTCTCAAGGAGTGGGACGTCGACGTCCGCGACATCTACGACGCGGCCATCGGCGGGGAGATGAGCGTTGACAGCAAGTTCGCACCCACGTACACAATGGTGCTGAGCCTGCTGCGAACCCGCTCTGTGGAGCGCGCCGAAGAGCTGCTCGACAAGTCGTTCGGCCAGTACCAGAACGTGCAGCGTGCCGATCATTGGACCGAGAAGCGGCACAACCTCGAGGAGCAGCTCACCGACCTGCGGCAACGCGTCTTCCGCCATCCCAAGGTGCCGTGCACAGAGCGCACGCTGACCACCCATCTCAGCCTCACCGACGCCGTCGAGGAGCTGCAGGCCTCGGTGCGGCGTGCCAAGCGCGAGCACTGGCGCGACTCCCGGCGCGGCCGCCACAGCGGGCGCGGCGCCGATCCCGGGCAGCGCTTCGAAGCCATGCGCCGGCAGCTGCGCCAGCAGCAGCAGAAGCTGCACAACTCGCCCTGCCGCAGCTGCCCGTACTTCGGCGAGCACCGCGCCCACCGCGCCGAGACGAGGGACATCGAGGAGACCCTCGACGGGGGCGAGGCCGAGCTGGAATGGGCGCGGCACCGCTACACGCGCGAGTTTCGCGCCCTGCGCAGCGTGCTCCACGACGCGGGGTTCCTGGAGAACGACGTGCCCAGCGAGCTCGGCCTGCTGGCGGCCGCGCTGTTCGGTGAGAACGCACTGCTGATCGCCGACGCCATCGCTGCGGGACACCTCGACGCGCTCAAGCCGGCGGAGCTTGCCGCCGCCCTGGTCACACTTGTCGCCGAGGACCGCGGTCGCGACCGCCCTCAACCGTCGCGACGCCACTTCCCCACCCCACGCGTCGAGCTTGCCTATCGCCGTTTGCGGGGCTCGCTGCAACGGCTCGCCGCCCTCGAGCGTGAGCACGGCCTGCAGACCCTGCGCCCGCTGTCCCTCGACTACATCAACGCCGCGCATCAATGGGCCTCGGGGACGCCGCTCGTCGACATCGAGACGCCGGCGGCCAACGACATCGGCGATGTCGTCAAGGCCATGAAGAACCTCTACTCCATGCTTCGCCAGATGGAGCAGGCGCTGCGCGACCATCCGCTGCTCGGCCAGGTCCGACGAGCGCGCGAGGCGATGGAGCGCGATCTCATCAGGCGCGTGTAGCACGCTTCAACCCAGGCCGCCAGCGGCGTCCAGTGCATCAGCGCGCGGCTGGACACGAAGGCGAGGATGACCACCAACAGGATCGCGGACATGAGGAACTCGACGCCGAGGACGCCGGCCGCCGTGAGGCCGCGGCCGGGATGGGTGACCCCGAAGTTGACGCTGCGGGCCACCCCGCCCCACATGAGCCGGATCACGCCGGCCCCACAGAGTGCTCCAACGAACTGCGCGGCCCAGTAACCGGCGAGGTCATGTGGATGCACGTGGCCGGTGATCCGAAAGGCCAGGGTGACGGCGGGATTGAGGTGGGCACCACTCCGACGTCCGATCGGCGAGATCGCCACCAGGCTCCCCGTGGCCGCGAAGAGCGCTCCCGTGATGAGCAGGCGCAGCGACGTCGAGGAGAGATGCTCCGCCACCCACGAGCCGCGCCCGAAGTCGAGGCAGACGGCGCTCAGGCCTCCCACCAGCAGGATCATCGTGCCAATCGCTTCGCACAGCCATTCGACCGGATGCACACCGGGCCGCGGAGCGCTCAGCCAGTGGCGCGATGCGGTCACGAACCGGCTGCGGGTGCAATGTGATCAGCGATGTCTGGTAGCATCGCCGAGATGCACGGGAATGCGGTGGCCAGCACCGCCTCGATGATGATGCGCCGCGGAGGTTTCCGAACGTAGCGGCGCCTCGCGCCCTCCGTGCGGAGACCTCCCGGAACAAATTCCGGGAGGTTTTTTTCATGTCCAGCGTCGATACGATCGGGGAGACCGCCCGCTCGGCGGAGAGCGTCGAGCCACGTGTGCCCTTCGTGACCGGGCTGCGCTGCCGCGCCTGCGGGCATGACCACCCCACCACCGCAAGTCACCTGTGCGAGCTCTGTTTCGGACCGCTCGACGTCGTCTACGACTACGACGCGGTCGCCGCCACCATCTCCCGCCGGCGCATCGAGGCCGGACCGCCAACGCTGTGGCGCTATCGCGACCTGCTCCCCGTCGGGGGCGAGGAGATCGTCAGCCTCGGAGAGGGCTTCACGCCGCTCGTCCACGCCCGCAATCTCGGCGCCGAGCTGGGCTTGCGCCACCTCCATCTCAAGAACGACACCATGAACCCCACCAACTCCTTCAAGGACAGGGTGGTGGCGGTGGCGCTCAATTGGGCGCTGCAGAACGGCTTCCGCACCATCGCCTGTGCGTCGACCGGCAACCTCGCCAACTCGGTGGCTGCGTACGCGGCGAGAGCCGGGGTGCGCGCAGTGGCGTTCATCCCCAGCGACCTCGAGGCGCAGAAGATCGCGGCCACGGCGGTGTTCGGGGCCACCATCGTGCCCGTCGCGGGCAGCTACGACGACGTCAACCGGCTCTGCGCCGAGCTGGCCGACGACCTCGACTGGGGCTTCTGCAACATCAACCTTCGTCCCTATTACAGCGAGGGCAGCAAGACGCTCACCTTCGAGACCGCGGAGCAACTGGGCTGGCGCCTGCCTGACGAGATCGTCATCCCAGTGGCGTCGGGGTGCCAGTTCGTCAAGCACCGCAAGGCGGCCGCTGAGCTGATCAACGTGGGGCTGGTGGACGATCGCCGCCTGCCGCGCTTCACCGGCGCGCAGGCGCTGGGGTGTTCGCCGGTGGCCTCGGCGTTCGCGCGAGGCGCGGACGCGGTGCAGCCGGTGCGCCCGGACACCATCGCGCGGTCCATAGCCATCGGCAACCCCTCCGACGGCGCCGAGGTGCTGCGCATCGCGCGGCGCACCGGTGGAGTCGTCGCCAGCGTCACCGAGGACGAGATCGTTGAGGGCATCGAGCTCCTCGCCGCCACCGAGGGCATCTTCACCGAGACCGCCGGCGGGGTCACCGTGGCGGTGCTGCGCAAGCTCGCCCGCGAGGGCCGCTGGGAGGGAGACGAAACCGTTGCCGCCTACATCACGGGACACGGGCTCAAGACGCTGGACGCGGTCAGCGGACGGCGGAGTATCGGAGCAGCGATCGAACCCCAGCGACGCAGCGCGCTCGCTCGTCTCGCCGAGCTCGACCTGGCCTGAGGTCACTCCTCGCGGAGCATCGCCTCGGGAACGTTGACGACTCGATACGGCATGTCGGTGATGTCGTAGAAGCGCAGTGGCTTGCGCAACCGCTTGGCGATGCCGATCTGCACCTTCACTCCCAGGGAGAGATTGCCGAACACCCACATCTGGTCGCACCGAACGATGAGGTTGTTGAGGGCCTCACGCACCGTCTCCTTGGGAACTGTGTGGAGCAGGTAGTAGTCGAAGAGCATGAACGGCGAGATCGGGACTCCGCCCTCATCGAGGACGAACTTGGTGATGTGCTGTCGCCAGTAGAAGTTGCGCTTGCTGAACGCGCAGTAGATGAGCTGCTTGGGGCGCCGCAGGGCTCGCTCCGTCTGCTCGGCCGGCGTGGCCTTGGGGCGCGGGGTGAAGATGCGCTCGAGGATGTCCTCAGCGTCCTTGCGGGCAGCCGCCTGCGCCGCCAACGGCGCGGCATCGGTCTCGGGCACAGCCTGAATTACCTTTGTGCAACAGCCGAAAACGGCCCGCGGATCATAGCAACCGGCGCGCCCAGCGCGCCATGGTGGGGACACCGGCTGTGCCCGTGTCACACCCCGGTGGTTGCGGCCCAGATGGCGAGGTCGCGCAGCCGTCCGAGCGCGCTCTCGAGAAGGCGCACGTGATGCGGATCGTTGAGCCATCGACTCTGTCCCGACGGATGGGGCAGCGGAAGAAGAACGGGCGCCACCGCGGGGATTCCCGCGACAACCTCACCCCGCGTGGACCGGGCCGTGCCCACGATCGTCTCCAGGCGGTGACCGGGAAGGAAGCGGGCGTGCGCCAGGGTGCCGATGCACACGATCAACGCCGGCTGGAGCACTTCCAGGTACGCGTCGAGCCAGCCGCTGCAGAGCGCGACCTCGCGCGCACTGGGGCGGCGGTCGCCTGCCTTGCCGGACAGACGGCCCGGGAAGCACGTGGTCATCGAGGTCATGAAGACTTGCTCGCGGACCTCGGCCTCGCCGGCGAAGCCGGCACGCACGAACCAGCGCATCAGCTCGGCACCCGCGCGGCCGGCAAATGGCCGGGTGACGTCGTCCTCCACCGGTCCCGGTGCCTGGCCGACCAGGATGATGCGCTGTCCGGCGCGACCGCTGAACACCGGGTGCGCCCGCTGCAGGTGTCCCGCCACCACACAGCGGATGCAGGCGCGATGCTCAGCCTGGATCGCGCTGATTGCGGCGATCGCGGCAGCGGTCATCGAGCCAGTCTACGGAGCGAACCCGCCATGGAAGCGGCGCTATGATTGTGGACCGCCAGCGCTTTTGCGTCCGTTCTCCCCCGGCGGGCCGCAGCCAGCAACAACGTGCCCAGGACCGCAATGTCTGACGATCCCCCGCGTCCCGCCTCCGGACAGCAGTCGGACCCGCGTCCAACCGCCGGTGCGCCGGCCTGGTGGGGGGCGCTCGGCCGCGCCGACCTGCCCCTGGACGGCGACGACACCCCGCCGCCGGTGCGCATGGCGCCCCCGGCCCACGCCCCAGCGGTGGCGCAGGGAGAGGGACGCAGGCGGATTCGCTGGCGCGTCTGGGCGTTCAACCTGGCGGTGCTCGCCATCGCCGTCCTCATCGTGTGTGTGGGGGTGGGGGCGGTCTCCCTCTCCATGTTCCTCACCATCGCCCTCCTGTTCGGGGTTCCCCTGGCGGTCGCGGCCATCACAGCAACAGTGGTGGCGCGGCGAGCACGCTGACCCGCCCGCTGGGGGCGCGCGGATGAGCAAGCACCGTCCCCGGCGGTCGCGCCGCGATGACGGTGGGGACGACCTCCCGGTGGTCGCCTTCGACTCGCAGATGCGCGCCGAGGCCGAGGCGGTGCGACGTGCGTCGGCACGCTTCCGCGATGCCATCGCAGAGGATGCGGCGGCGTCGGGTGCGGCTGCGGACGCCGACCTGCTGCGCCGCCTCCGCACTGCACCGATCAGCGGCATCGGCCGAGTGGTGTACTCCTCGAACGCCGTGTTCCTCATGGAGCTCGAGGGCCCCGACCCCGACCATCCCGAAGAGCCCCTTCGCGCCATCTACAAGCCGGCACGCGGCGAACGACCGCTGTGGGACTTTCCGCGACACACGCTGCACATGCGCGAGGTCGCCGCGTATGTCGTCAGCGCGGCCGTCGACGACCGGATGGTGCCTCCCACCACGCTGCGCGACGGTCCGCACGGAGCCGGCTCGGTACAGCTCTTCGTGCACGGGGCCAGCGACGATGCCGCAGTCCAGCGCGACGTCCTCGAAGAGCAGCTGCGCAGCCTGGCGGCGCTCGACGTCCTCATCAACAACGCCGATCGCAAGCGGGCCCACCTGCTGCTCGGCGACGACGGCCGGCTGCACGGCATCGACAACGCGCTCAGCTTCCTGCCCTACCCCCGGCAGCGCACCGCGCTCATCGAGCTGGGCGGTGAGCCGCTGCCCGATTCGACGGCCACGCGTGTGCGATCGCTGGCCGCGGACGAGCATCGCCGGGCTGCCCTGCGCGACCACCTCAGCCGCCTCCTCGACGGCGACGAGGTGACGGCGTTCGATCAGCGGCTCGACCAGCTCGCGGCCGCCCCCGTCTATCCCCTGCTCGACCCCTGGGACGGCCGGCCGTTCGAGTGGTGGTGACCGGCTGGCGGGGGTCGCCGGGTGCCGGTCGTATACTCGTGCCTCGATCCTGCGGGCGCCCGTAGCTCAGTTGGATAGAGCGCCGGCCTCCGGAGCCGGGTGCGGGGGTTCAAGTCCCTCCGGGCGTACCACTCCCGTCCTGCCAGCGCGGGCAGATCGGCCCTGAGAGCGGAGCGGTTGCAGGTGGGCGTACCGATTGGCTAGGCTGCCGCCCGCAGCCGATGTGCGGCGAGGAAGGCGTGACATGTGCGGCGGGGATGCCGACCTTCTCCCGACTCGCGCTCATGGGCACACCTGCCACCAAGGCTCCGCCATCCCAGAACCACAGCCCTGGACAGGAGAACAAGGCCGCCTGGGCACTCGAGGTCTCGCTGGACGTCGAGACCTCGCACGCGATCGCGCCGATGGCGAACGTCATCCTGGTCACGACGCCGACCGCCGAAACCCTCGGAGTTCAGGGCTTCCCGCAGATGATGGCTGCCGAGCAGTACGTGGTCGACCACCATCTCGCCAATGTCATCTCGCAGAGCTTCGCCTCTGCTGAGGACGCATTCGGCAGCCCGCAATCGCTGCTCAGCCTGCGCCACGCGTACATCTCAGCGGCCCAGAACGGCGTCACCGTCCTCGGCTCCTCCGGAGACGGGGGCACCGCCAACGCCCAGAAGACCCCGGTCGGCAAGGGCGGATCGTTGATCCCCGTGCAAACGGTGGAGTGGCCCGCGAGCGACCCGCTGGTGATCGGCGTCGGCGGAACGTACCTCTGCACCGATCCGAGCAACACTACGGCGCGGGTGGTCGACGGGGTCGATCCCCCGGCGAAGTGCCGGGCCAACCCAACCCAGGCGGAGGTCGGCTGGACGTTCAGCGGAGGCGGCTTCAGCCATGTGTTCGGCAAGCCCGCCTACCAGGACACACTGCCGGCGGGCAGCACCCCCATCGGCTCGATGCGCGGCGTCGCTGAGCTGCCCGCAGTGGGCCGGACTTGTCGCCATCGCCGATCAGATCAACGGCGGCGGCCTCGGCCTCATCAACCCGGGGTTGTACAGCATCGGCGGCAACGCGACACGCTACGCGAACGACTTCTACGACATCACCACCGGCAACAACACCGCCGCTGCGGGTATCCCCGGCTACCCGGCGACAACCGGGTGGGATCCGATCACCGGCCTGGGAACACCCAACGCAGCCAACCTCGTGCCTGATCTGGTTCAGGCTGTGCATGGCCACTGACAACCACCGCCACATGGCTCCTCGGCCTCAGGGCTGAGGAGCGGGGGAAAGAATACCAGCAGGTAGGGGGCGATGTCCTACTGCACCTCTGTCACATCAGCCCCCAGGGCGACAGGGTCAGCCGGTGACCGTGACCTGCCCGTTCATCCCCGGGTGGAACGTGCAGTGGAAGGAGTACGTGCCGGAGGCGGTGAACTGCACGTGCCACGTGTTGCCCTGCTGCAGGGTGCCCGACGTCAGCGAGGATTGACTGTCGAAGGTGACGTTGTGCGCCGTGCTCCCGGTGACCTTCCACTGGATCACGCCGCCCTTGGTCACGGTGACCGCGGTGGGGGCAAAGGCCAGCTGATCTGTGGCCGCGATGTTCGCCACCGGCGTCCCGAGCCCCGTGCTCTGAGCCTGGCCGACCGCGGCGGGAGTGGGGGCGGCCGTGGCGGCGACCGAAGCACTCGGCTGCACCTCGCGGGGACTGGGCAGCGGGGTGGACGGGTACCAGGTCACCGAGCCGCTGGGCACCGCGGCTGTGGCGCTCTCGCCACACGCTGTGAGAGCCAGCGCAGCGCCGGCCATGGCCAACATCGCGGTCGACCGAAATCCAATCACGGTGAGGTTCTCCCTCCTGAAGAGTGCATCAGGTGACCGCGCAAACCACATACGGCACCGCCCGCAAGCGTCGCGGCCATGGTAGCGATCAGTCGCCGCCGGCTGGCGTTCAGCCGAGGTGCTCGAACCGCCAGCTGGTGCACCCTCGCCGCACCCGGGTGCGGCACGAGCAGGTCGCCCGGCGCCGGAAGCGGCGGCGAACCGCGTTGGGATCGGCCGTGTACGCCACCAGGGCCTCGAAGCGCTCGGGCCCGATGATTCCCTTGGCCAGCGCCCGAACTGCCCAGGCCGGAGGAACAGGCGCCTCCCAGAACCCGCGTCGGGGCAGCTCGCTCATGTCTGCGAACTATAGAAGGCCGGGGAAAAGGACCGCCCGGGCCGGGACATCAGTCGACGTCGTCGGGGAAGCGGATCATCAATCCGTCCTGCACGTCGTACAGCGCTTCCATCCAGTCGGGGATGGCAACGTCGGCCGGATCGCGCTCACCCAGTGGATGATCCTCGGCGCGGATGAACGCGGCGACCCGGTGGCGCAGCTCGACAGGGATGACCTGCTCGTCCGCGAGGTTGAGCATCTCGAATTGGTTGAGCATCTCGTCGATGTTGCGGATCTTGTTGCGGCGCGCGTGCCGTGTGCGGATCTCGGACGTCCAATAGTCCTCGAGCTCCTCGATCCGCGTGCAGGTCTCCTGGATCATTTCGCTTGCACCACAATCAACATTGACGTGCCCTCCAAGACACCGGCGATGTGCCGCACGGAATGCTAGCACCGCCACCGAGCACGTCAAGCCATTGACATGAGCGTAGAAATGTGAACGACTCAGCCGTCGACGACGCCGCCCTGGAGCGCGCCGGGCGCCTCGCCTTCCCTGGGTTCCGGTTGCGGGCCCTGGCCTCGACCACCAGCACCCAGGACGTGGTGCGTGCAGCGGCTCGCGCCGGGGCGGCGCCAGGGTTCTGCTGCACGGCCGCGTCCCAGAGCAAAGGAAGGGGGCGCCAGGACCGCGCCTGGATCGCGCCGACGGGTTCCGCGCTGCTCTTCTCGGTCCTCGTCCGGGTGGAGCATCCTCGCCTCGGCGGGGTGTCGATCGCTGCCGGCCTGTCGGTCCGAGCAGCCGTCGCCGCGACCTCAGGGTGCGACGGCACCCTCAAGTGGCCCAACGACATCCTCGTCGGAGAGGGCAAGCTGGCGGGGATCCTCTGCGAGGTCGAGCCGGCCGCGCCAGGGGACGGCACCGCGGTGGTGATCGGCGCCGGCGTCAACCTGACCGTTCCGGCTTTCCCGGCGGCGGTCGCCGGGATCAGCCTCGATACTGTGGTTGCGGCCCCTCCCTCACCTTCCCGCCTGCTCGCGGCCGTGCTGGCGGAGCTGGCCACGCGGCTTCACGTGCTTGAGGGCGTGGGCATGGCCCCGCTGCGCGCCGAGTGGATGGAGCACGCCGTCGGGATCGGCACAATCGTCACCGTCACCTCCCCCGCCGGGACCATCACCGGCATCGCGGAGGGCATCGATGATGACGGTGCCCTGCTCATCCGAGGTGACGGCGCCGTCGCCCGGGTGCTCGCCGGCGACGTCCACGTGGCTGCCGCGTCGTCGAGGTCCTGACCGCGCGGGTCAGGGCGACGAGGCCACGGTCGGCACCGCGGAGGTACCTCCCGCGGGGCTGGAGGCCGCCGCCGCGCCGGGCGTGACGGTGACCTGGCCGTCCATGCCCGAATGGATCGTGCAGTGGTAGGCATAGGTCCCAGGCACGGTGAACTTGACCTCCCAGTTCTCCCCGGGGCCCAGCGTCGGCGCCGAGTTGAGCGTGCTGTCGGAGTCAAAGGTGACGTTGTGCGGGACGCTGTCCTGGGCCACGGTCCACTGGATGATCTCGCCGGTGCTGACGGTGACCTTGCCCGGCGCGAACTGGAGCGAGGAGTTGGCGATGACCTTGGTGCCGGGTTGACCGAGGCTGCTGCCCGCGGTACCGACAGCCTGCGCGGGAGCGGCGCCCGTCACCCCCGGAGGTCCGTTGCCGCACGCGCAGAGCGTGAGGACGAGGCCGAGACCGGCGGTGATCACGATCGAGCGCGTCCGGGTCATGCGAAAGGGTCCCTCCTGGCAGCTGCGGCACCCGGGCGACCAGGCGGTCCGCTCGGTCGCGGTGCCATCCATGAGATGTTGCCCAGATGGTAGGGGATGGCGTCGCCGGGACGTCCCCGCGCAGCGCCTCAGCCTGAGGCCCGCTGCGCCTCCTCCTCGTCGCGTGCCGGGTCGCCGAAGACGCGCCAGAACACGATGACGACCGCCGCGAAGTAGATGAGATTGCCGGCTCCGAACATGACCACGCCGGCCAGCTGCTGGTCGATCACCGGGCTGAGACCCCACAGCCGCGGGGCGCGCGCGTAGAAATCGTAGAAGGGCCGCGGGGCGATGGTGAAGAGGAGGCCGAGCACGGTCGGCGGGACACCGGACGCCACCAGCATGGCGATCTTGGGGAAGGTGCCCACCCAGTGCTGCCGATCGGCCCCGCGCATCGGGTCGATGATCGGCCACCAGAACAGCACTCCGACCGCCATGAAGCTGAGGTGCTCGACGACGTGGATTGGCTCTGTGGTCAGGGTGGCGTCGTACAGCGCAGGGATGTGCCAGACGAGCAGCACGGCGCTGAAGACGAGCATCGCCGACCACGGGTTGACGAGCAGAGCCCACAGCTTGCGCCAGCGTCCGGGTGGGCCTGCCGGCGGGCGCATCGCGGACAACCCCAGGATGCACAGCGGAGGCGCGACCATCATCAGCAGAAGGTGCTGCACCATGTGCAGCGAGAACAGGTACTGGTCGCCGCCGGTGTCGATCGGCGAGAGCAGAGCGATGAACCCCACCAGCACGCCGGCTCCGAAGAACCAGGGGCGGGTTCGGGGCGAGCCCACCCAGGGGCTGACGTCGTCGTCATCACTCAGCCAGCGGCGGCGCCATGCGATCAGGTACGCGGCCACCAGCCCGGCGAGACCGAGCAGGACGGTCGGCTCCCAGGACCAATCACCGAGCCCGAGGTGTGCCACCTCCACGACGTCTCAGCCTACTCCGCCGCGGGGCGCGGAACACCGCAGAGCCGCCTCAGTGGCCGTCGAGCGACTCGGGAAGCTCGTTGAACTCCGTGCGGGCGGCCAGATACCAGACCACGCAGCTTGCGATCAGGCCGACCAGGCCGATCCCCCAGACCAGCGGCCCGACCGCGTTGCGCACCTGATCGACGAATCCCACGAGGGTGGTGGCCAGTGCCAGGGCGACGCTGAACGGCACGAAGCTTGGCGGGGGGAGGTGGAGCTCGCGATGCTCCCCGTGGGTGGTGTCCGCCTCGTGGGCGGGAGGAGTGTGGTCGGGCACGCCGCTTCCTACTTGACCGCGTTGAGGAACACGGCAGCCCACACGAAGGTGACGCCGATCAGGGCGAGCACCACGATGAACATGGAGATACCGGTGCGCATGTTCCTGCGGGCCAGCTTCTTGTCCACGTTGTGTCCTCCCTGGGGTCAGCCGACCACACGGTCGACGGCCATGACCGCGAAGAGCAGCGCCAAGTACAGCATCGAATAGTAGAAGACCCGCCTCGCGGCGCGCGCGGAGGGGTCGCGAACAGCAACCACAGCGGTGGCGAGGAAGACCGCGTCGAGGAGCCCCGCGCCCGCCATGTAGATGAACCCGAACGAGTGGGCCAGGAGCGGCATGAAGGTCACAAGCACGAGGACCACCGTGTACAGAAGGATCTGCCGCCGGGTCTCGCGCTCGCCGAGGATCACCGGAAGCATCGGCACCGACACGCTCGCGTAGTCGCGGCGGATGAGCAGCGCGAGCGCCCAGAAATGCGGCGGGGTCCAGTAGAAGACCACCGCGAAGAGGAAGAGCGCGGTCAGTGTGAGCCGCCCCTGCACCGCCGCCCAGCCCACCAGTGGAGGGAAGGCGCCGGCCGCACCGCCGACGACGATGTTCTGCATCGAGCTGCGCTTCAACCACATCGTGTACACGAACACGTAGAAGAGCATCCCGCCGATCGCGAGGGCCGCAGTCAGCAGGTTGACCGCAACGGTGAGGAGGGCGAACGCCAGCACTCCGAGGATGACGCCGAAGGCCAGTGCACTGTTCGGTTGGATCCGGCCCGACGGGATCGGCCGGCTGCGGGTGCGTCCCATGGCGGCGTCGATGTCGCGGTCGAACCAGCAATTGATGGCGTGCGCCCCACCGGCGGCGAGCCAGCCGCCGGTCACGGTGGCGACTGTGAGGCTCAGCCCGGGCCAGCCGCGTGCTGCCATGACCATGGCGAAGACAGTGGTGACCTCGAGGAGCACGACGACCCGCGGTTTGGTGAGCGCAATGTAGTCGCGGACGGTCTGTGCAGGGCGAACACCGATGCCCGCCCCCCGTGCCGACTCCAAGCCAACGGCCATGCTCACGATGCAGCGGCTCCCACACGCACAGGACGCTCCACGCGGCTGCCGTCCGAGACGTCGCCGACGGCGACACCGCGGGTGGTCACCGCGGTGATCACCACGCAGGCCCACAGCGCGCTCGCCAGAGCGAGGTGAATGGCACGCATTGCCGCCGGCAAGCGCAGGTCCACCACCAGTGCGCCTGCCGCGACCTGGGCCACGATCAAGAGCGTGACGGCCAGCGTCGCCCGGCGCAGAGCCCGATCATCGGGACGCGCGCGGCGCAACCTCATCATCGAGTAGCCGAGCACCAGCACCACGATCCCAGCGACCAGCCGGTGCAGCAGGTTGATGTCGGCGTACTGTCCGGAGGAGAGTTGGAAGCCGTTGCCGCACAACGGCCAGCCGGCACACGCGGCACCGGCTCCCTGGTCGACGACCAGCGCACCGCTTAGCGCCAGGATGTATGTGGCCAAGGCCGCGATGGTGGCAAGGCGCACCGTGGCGGCCGACGGCCGGGGACGCGTCGAACCGGCCATGGCCGTGGTCACCGCGATCCACACCAGCGCGCCCAGGAGTAGGAGCGCGTTGGCGAGGTGAATCATGATCACCCCGCTGGGAAGGTTGAACTCCACGGTGATGGCGCCGAGCACGATCTGCACGATGAACAGCACCACCACCACGCTGACACCGATGACCAGCCGGCGCACGTGCCGGTAGCGCAGCCAGACCACCACCGCCAGGGCGATCACCAGCCCGGTCGCGACAGCTGCCACCCAGCGATGCGTGAACTCGATCAGCGCGGTCTGCTGAAGGGGCGGCAGCAGCGCGCCGTGGCACAGAGGCCACTGGTCCTTGTCACCGCAGCCCAGTCCGCTGCCGGTGACGCGCACCACCCCGCCCATGACGATGAGCAGGTAGGTGGCCACTGCCGTCAGCGCCGTTAGGCGCCGCAACGCGCGAGACGGTGTCCAGGTCACGGAGTGGCCGGCGCGGCGCGGCGCGCCCGCCGCATGTCGCGAACCGGACGGGCACTGGACACCGCGGGGATGACGTCGAAGTTGTGTGCCGGCGGTGGGGATGACGTCGCCCATTCCAGCGTGTTTCCTTCCCACGGATCGGCGGGGGCGGTCCTTGGTGAACGCATGGTGACCACGAAGTTGATGAGGAAGATGGTGACGCTGATGGCGATGATGAAGGCGCCAAAGGTCTCCAGAGAGTTGAGATCTCCCCACCCTCGATTGTCCTCGTAGGTAGCGATCCGTCGCGGCATCCCCAGCATGCCGAGGATATGCATGGGCATGAAGGTGAGGTTGAGGCCGATGATCATCAGCCAGAAGTGGAGCTTGCCCAGCTTCTCGCTGAGGAAGCGACCGGTGACCTTCGGGAACCAGTAATAAATCCCGGCAAATACGCCGAGCACGCTGCCCCCGAAGAGCACGTAGTGGATGTGGCCCACCACCCAGTACGTGCCGTGCAGAAAGCGGTCGACCGCAAGGCTGCCGAGGTACACGCCGTCAATGCCCCCGATCAGGAACATGAGCAGGAAGCCTGCCGCGAAGAGCATGGGCGTGTCGTAGCGGATGCTGCCGCCCCACATGGTGGCCATCCAGTTGAATATCTTGATCCCTGTCGGCACCCCGATGCAGAGCGTGGTGAACGCGAAGAACTCCTGCACCACAAGGGGCAGCCCGGTGTTGAACATGTGGTGCACGAACACCACGAAACCGAGGACGGCGATCGCGACCAGCGATGCGGCCATGGCTCGGTAGCCGAAGATGGGTTTGCGCGAGAACACCGGGATGATCTCGCTGATGATCCCGAAGGCGGGCAGGATCATGATGTACACCGCCGGGTGGGAGTAGAACCAGAAGATCAGCTGGTAGAGGATGGCGCTGCCCCCGTGGTTCACGCTGAAGAAGGTCGCACCCACCTGCCGGTCCAGCAGCACCATGGACAGAACGCCCGCGAAGAAAGGCGAGGCCAGGACGATGAGGGCCTGCGTCACCTCCACCGACCACACGAACAGCGGCAGCCGTGTCCAGGTCATCCCCGGGGCGCGCATGTTGTGGATGGTGGCCAGGAAGTTGATGCCCCCGAGCATGGAGGCAACACCGAGCAGGTGCAGCCCGATGATCCAGAGATCCTGGCCCACCTGCGGCGTGTACGCCTTCTCGGTGAGCGGGACATAGCCGGTCCAGCCCGCAGAACCGCTACCACCGAAGAGGAAGCCCGAGTACATCACCATGCCGCCGAGCGGGATGAGCCAGAAGGACAGTGCGTTGATGCGTGGAAACGCCATGTCCCGCGCTCCGATCATCAACGGCACGAAGTAGTTGCCGAAGCCCGAGAGGACCGGGATGATCCAGAGGAAGATCATCGTCGTCCCGTGCATCGTGAAGATCTGGTTGTACTGCGCAGGCGTGAGGAACTTGTTCTGCGGCTCGGCCAGCTGGATGCGAACCAGCAGGGCCATCACCCCACCCACCAGGAAGAAGAAGAAGGTGGTGTAGAGGTACATGATCGCGATCTTCTTGTGATCGACGGTGGTGATCCAGCCGAGCACACCACGGTTCTTGTCCCACCGCGCCGCGAAACGAGCCCGCGGCACCGGCGCGCTGATCGCCGCCATCAGTTCTGTCCCTCATGAAGAGCGGGGTGGTTGACATCGTCGGGCGGGCGCACGGCGAGGATGGACATCACTTGGCTGCCTGCTGCTGCTGCAGCCACGTGTCGAACTGCGCCTGTGCCATGGCGACCACATCGATGAGCATTGTGGCGTGTCCGGTGCCGCACAGCTCGGTGCACTGCCCGTAGTAATGCCCGAGGCGCGCCTGCACCCACATGTGGTTGGTCTGCCCCGGCAGGGCGTTGACCTGACCGGCCAGTGAGGGCACGTAGAAGCTGTGGGCGACACCGCACCCCTGGTCGGAGATGGCGTCGGCCAGGCTCTCGCCGGTGCTCAGCTTCTGGCGCAGCGTGGCCGTCCGCTGCTCGGCGGCGGCCGTGGTGGTGGGAAGGTTGGGCCTGGTCACGCACGGCGGGTCGGTGGAGACCACCTGCAGATTGATGGGGACGTTCTCGGGCACGTTCAGGGTGCCGAAGCTCTCGACATCATTACCGCTGGCGTTCTGCTTGCCCGTGTAATCGAACGTCCAGCTGAACTGCTGGCCGATCACGGTGACGTTCATCACCGGAGTGGTCGCGGTGCTGGCGGGGGCGTCGTTGATGAAGCCCATCTGGGACACCGTCAGACTGAATATGGACATGAAGACCACCAGCGGGACCGCGGTCCAGAACAGCTCCAGCCGCGTGTTGCCGTGGAACTGCCGAGGCTCCTCGTCATCGTGCTTGCGACGGAAGCGGAACATGCTGTACAGCAGGATCACCACCGTGAACCCGCCGAGCAACAGCGAGAGGCCGAGCACCCAGTTGAAGACGAAGTGCATGCTGTCGGCGACGGGTCCGCCGGGGTGGTCCGGCGACGTGTCGACGATGCTGGTGGCGAGTGGGTTCACCTGGACCGGCTCTCCGCATCCCATCCGTTGGCGACAACAACGCGAGGTGCCGCCGTCGCGGCGGACGGCAGGCGGTCCGTCGCGAGCCGCGGCCCCGGCCGGCCCCCGTCGACGCCGTGAGCCAAGCTGGGGGGCATGATCGCACAGCCATCGCGGGCGCGGCAAACTGCGCCGGCGGTCATTTCTGCCATGGGCGTGCGCCGCTGCGGATCTGCCGCTTCACCAGCTCGGTGACGTCGACATTGGTGAGTGCCGCGCTGTCCCAGTCGCCACGGTTGCCCGGCGGCTTGGCGGGGTCGGGGAGAGCGTGCCCATCGGGGCCTGACGGCCGCGGTCGCATCCTCTTGACGACGTCGAGCAACCCCACCTCAGCGCCTCACAGGTGGAAGTACCGGAGCGTTGGCGACGCCTCGCCGTCCCGCTCGATCTCGCGCGCGCCCGCCGTGGCGTCCACCACCGCACTCCCCCATATGAAAAGACCGTACACGAGCAGGCCGATGAACACGAAGATCGCGATCATCCCGAAGATCATGGCCAGGATCAGCCGGCCGTCGGCGATCCACTGGCGCCCCAGCGCACTCCCGCCGAGGAAGAAGAGCACGTCGGCCGCCAGGCAGCCGAGCGCCCACATGAAGTAGTAGCGCGCCTTGCGCGCCTGCCCGTTGTAGAGCTGGCCGCCGCCGGGGACGATCGAGAGGGCGGCCGCGACCCGCCAGTTCCGGTGGCGCGCACTGCCCACTGCGCTCAAGCCCACGTCGTTCAGCGGCTGAAGAACGATCGGTAGCAGTAGTACGCCGCCAGCACCAGCGAGCAGAACGCCCAGATGCCCACGAAGAGGACGTCGCCCCATCCGGCGTCACCCGGGTCGAGGTCGGCGAGCATGGCGTGCATGGTGGGGATCATCTGCTCAGTGCGACTTGAAGTTCTCGAGGTAGTGCTCGCTCAGCATGATGAGCACGCACAGCCCGATGAGCACGACGAACATGAGGATGGTGCCGAGCAGGTCACGGGCGAAGGTGCGGCGTCTCATGTCCTTCTCACAACCCCGCTACGGCAGCGTGGTGTAGTTCTCCCAGTGGCGGATGAACTGGATGAGGACGTGGATCTGGGTTTCGCTGAGGATGCGGCTTCCCGGCTTCTGCTTGTCCCGGGTGGGGTCGTAGGTGAAGTCGGGGGAGATGGAACCCCAGTTGGGCATGATGCTTCCCAGGTGCTCGAAGTCGGTGAACCCGTACTCGATGCAGCGGTAGTAGTAATCCTCATTGAAGTAGCCCAGGCGGTCCTGGTTGTTGAGCGGTGGTCCCTTGCCCCCCTCGCCCTGGACGCCATGGCAGGTGACGCAGTACTTGTAGTAGAGCTGAGCGCCGCCGGTGAAGTCGTACTCGGGGTTGATGATCAGGTTCTGGTGGGCATCCGTCTGGCTCAGCGCCAGGCGGCTTCCGTTGTGGCAGACGATGCAGCCCACCTGGTCGATGCCCACCTTCTGGAGCGCGGGGTTGGGCTGGCTGGAGTCGAGCACCGACGGGGCCACCGAGATGGGCAGGGGACCGGGCAGGACCGTGGTTGGGGTGACCGTGTAGCCCTGCTTGGCGCTGGTGGTGGCGCCGGTCACCGAGTACGGCAGGAAGCCGGTGCCGGTGAAGCCGTAGATGCCGTAGTCCATCGCTGCCACGATCCCCTTGCCTGTCGCCGAGGTCACGCTGGGGCCGTTGGCGATGTACGCGGGATGGACGCCCGTCAGGTGGTTCTGGGCGATGATGGCCTGGGCGTTGGGCTCGTATTTCATGAAGTCCTGGGCGAGGCGCTGGGCGGCCAGCTCGGGACCGATGACGCCGATGTCGGGAACATGGCAGGAGATGCAGCGCTCCACCCGGAAGGTGTCACCGCGCTTGGCGTCGGGAAATGTCGGGAAGATCTGCTGCACCTGGATGTTGAAGCCGGTGTCCTTGTAGTCCGCCTGGTAGCGCTGCTGGATGGCCAGGTAGTCGCGGTCCTGGCTATCGCGGATGGCGGCGATACCGACCAGTGCGATCAGGATGGCGGAGAGGATGACGAAGACCCACCTGCTCATACCGCGGGCTTGACCCCTGGATGACCGAGGATGCGCGTCCAGTCCCAGTTGAAGGCCAGGCCCCGGAAGAACACCCCGATCACGACGAAGCAAACAGCCAGGCAGAGGTAGATGGTGAACAGGGCGATGGCCACCTTGCGGTCCTGGGGACGGCGGCTGGGATTGCGGTCAAGGTAGGGGGTCAGCAGCATGAAGATGATGACGAAGCTGGGGAAGGCAACGCCCGCCATGACCGGGGGAAAGCGCTCGAGGAGCTCCTGGAGACCGACGAAGTACCAGGGCGCCTTGGCGGGATTCGGGGTGATCGCCAGGTTGGCGCGCTGGAGCAGCGGCGCGTTGACCTGGATGGACACGCCGAGCAGGAAGATGAAGCACGCCAGCCCCGCCAGGAACTCCTTCCAGACCAGCGCCGGGAAGGTGACCACCGTCTCCTCCTCCTCGCGGCGCCGCACCACCAGGGGAGTGGCCGCGAGCTCCGGCCCCGTGCCCCGAGGGCGCGGCGTGCGCACCGGGGCGGAGGCGGTTCGCCGGACAGGAACGGCCGTCCCCTCGCCGGTCTCGCCGGAGTTGTCCCCGACCACCGTGGCCATCGCTCAGAGGCCTCCCGTGAACCCGTCTTTGCGGACGCGCCAGAAGTGTATGACCATCAGGATGAACCCGATGAGGGGCAGGGCGACGACGTGTAACACGTAGAAGCGGATGAGTGCGCCCTGGCCGACGTTGCGGCCTCCCAGGAGCAGGTAGCGGGTGTACGGTCCGGCGATGGGCGCGTACTTGGCCATGTTGGTGCCCACGGTGATCGCCCAGACTGCCAGCTGGTCCCACGGCAGCAGGTAGCCGGAGAAGGAGAGCAGCAGGGTGGTCAGCAGAAGGAAGGTGCCGATCGCCCAGTTGAACTCGCGCGGCGGCTTGTACGAGCCCTGGTAGAAGACCCTGGCCATGTGCAGCCACACGGTGATCACCATTCCATGGGCCGCCCAGCGGTGCAGGTTGCGGATGACCAGGCCGAAGGTGGCGACGAACTGCAGGTCCTTGATGTTCTGGTAGGCCTGATCCACCGAGGGGATGTAATAGAACATCAGGAAGAGCCCGCTGATGGTCAGCAGGATGAAAAGGAAGAAGGAGAGGCCGCCGAGGCAGAGCGTGTAGCTCACCCGGATCGCCGACTTCTTGACTCGCACGGGGTGGATGTGCAGGAAGAAATTGGTCAGCGCGGTGCGGGCGGCGACCTTGTCGGTGCTGGGCAGACCATGGCGGAAGATCGATCCCCAGATCTGCCCCGCGAACGCGCGCAGCGGGTTGCCCTCGGTCGGACGGGCGCTCACAGCCCCTCCCCCATAGCTTCTCTGTCTCCCAGCTTCACGCTCACACTCCGACCGTCGCGCCGTTGCTCTTGCCGGTCTTCGGATCCAGCCGCCACTTGGGGACGGACGTGTCGCCAGCCTGACGGTACACGGTGATGGCCGCGCGGTTGACGACGAAGAACTTGTCGGGGGCGATCTGGATGTCGACCCAGTCCATCGGCCGCGGCGCCGGGCCGTAGAAGTTGGTCGAGTCGATGTAGTAGCGGCTGCCGTGGCACGGGCAGGCCCACCCGTTGCGGGTGGAGATGGCCGCCCCCTCCGCCGTGTAATGGCGGGCCACAGTCGGCGAGGTGTCGGTGACACCGGTACCACTGGTCACATCTCCGACGTAGTTGGGCGTGCAGCCGAGGTGAGTGCAGACCAGGTAGACGGCGTAGATCCCCGTCGAATCCAGGACGACGGTGACCCGGTTGGCGGTCTCGCTGAGAACGTTGACCTTGAGGGTGCCGTTGCCGGTCAGGTCGTCGACTGTGAAGCCCGTCTTGAACTGGGGCGGAGATTCCAGGGTGGCGGCCGGGAACATGAACTTGAGGAGCTCGATGCCGCCGAACAGGGTCGCCCCCAGAGCCCCCACGGCGCCCACCAGCAGGAGGAACTGCCGGCGGGTCGTCTCGACTCGCGAGCGCAGCTTGCCGCGGGGCGTGTCGTACGGGTTCAGCGCCATGAGAGCCTCAAGACGGGGAGTACGGCGACGGACGGATTCTAGCGGCCGGTCGAGTCCCACCGCGATCACACGAACGGGTTGTTGGACGGCGGCGTGATGATGTTGGCGAACACGATCGTGGAGATCATGATCACTACGAACGCGACGATGATGACCAGGCATCCGAAGTCGGAACGGAGGGCGAGGATGAAGCGTTCGACCATTTCTTCCCAACACAGTCGGCCTCGGGCTCGACGGCGCACAGGATAAGCGACGGTCGGGTCGACACGCGTCAGTTGCGGTCCGGCCACAAAGCTCTGGCCGCTGCTACCGTCATCGCGCCATGAGCAACTGGCGCACCCTCGAGATCTATGCGACCTTCATCCAGGTCACCGGGCAGCTGGAGATCGTTCGCCCTGACAGGGTCAGCGACGCCGTCAACCGATTCGGTGACTATCTGCATCTGCGCAACGGCTGGGCCGAGCCTCTGTCGGTGAGCTATCCGGTGCTCAGCCGCACGGAGCCCTTGGTGACCGTCGCCAAGGCCGGGGTGGTGCTGATCTGCCCGCTCGATGACGCCAGCGATGGCAATCCGACGCTGTGGCGGGAGAAGGTCGCACACCCCGCATCCATCAACACCCAGGCGTTCTCTATGGTCGGCGACGTCCACATGGAGCCGCGCCACACCCTCCAGGATCACCTGGAGCGCTTTCCCGGCGATTTCATCCCGATCACCAACGTCTCGGCTCTCTGGGTGACGGCGATCAGCTCGGGCACCCACGCGGTGCAGCGGCCCTTCGCGCTGCTCAACCCGGCCGCGATCCTGAGCTTCTCGATGCGCTAGCGCCGGCTAGATGACCAGGGTCTGGCGGGAGGTCCGCTTACGCCGGCCTGTCTCCACGACTCCGATCAGCAGGCACATGACCGCGATGGCCGCGAAGCCCAGGCCGATGAAGACCTTGACGGTGCGCGTTCCGACCGCGATGAACGTGCCGCTGTCGTCGAGGAAGGCCTTCTCGGCGGGTGCCGCCCAGACGGTGGTGATGAAGGCCATGACCACCCAGAGCGATGCGATGAAGTACCAGATGGCTGCGGGATTGGGGCTCCCGGAGCGCGGCCGCGCCGCGAAGTAGAAGGATGCCAGGCAGACCACCTCGAGCATCACGTAGCCGTTGAACAGGATGAACGCCAGCCAGAAGCTGAGCTGCTGGGCGCCGGTGAGCCCGGCGAAGCCGTTGATGGCGAACGCGCTGCCGCTGGAATCCGCGAGCATGTGCATCGCGGGGAAAGATACAACGAAGCCCCGCGGACCGGCCAAGCGCCGCACCTGGCCTGCCTCCGCCCCGTAACGCCCCGGCGGCGGGTAGGCTTGTACCCAGACGATGCCCATCGCCCCCTTTCCCCATGCCACGATCGACACGGCGAGGGGCGGGATGGTCACCCCGGTGGCCCAGATCCTCTCCCTCGGTGCGTACGTCCCTGACGCCGTGCTCACCAATGCCGATCTCGAGGCGATGGTCGACACGTCGGACACGTGGATTGTCGAGCGCACCGGCATCCGGGAACGGCGCCGCGTCGCCCCCGGCGAGACCGCCGCCTCGATGGGCGCACGCGCAGCCAGGGAGGCCCTGGCGAGCGCGGGCAACCCGGTCCCTGGCGCCATCATCGTGGCCACGTGCAGTGCCGAGACCCCGCTGCCGTCGACCGCCTGCCTCATCCAGGAACGGCTCGGCATCGGCGGCATGCCGGCGTTCGACATCAATGCCGCCTGCTCGGGGTTCGTCTATGCCCTGGCGCTGTCGGATTCGCTGATTCGCAGCCGCGCCGTCTCCACCGTGCTGGTCGTCGCCAGCGAGGCCCTCACCACCTTGACGGACTACACAGACCGCTCCACGTGCGTCCTGTTCGGCGACGGCGCAGCGGCCGCCGTCGTCGGTGTCGGGGAGGGGGACGGAGGCATCCGTGCGGTGCGCTGGGCCGCTGACGGCGCCGACTCGGGTCTCATCTACTTCGGCAGCCGTGCCGACGACGTAGGAGGGCCGCGGGCGATCCGCATGGCCGGGCGAGGCACCTTCCGCTCGGCCGTCGAGCGGCTCGCCGAGGCGGCGCAGCAGCTCTGCGCCGATGCCGGCTGGACCGCTGCCGATGTGGACTGGTTCATCCCCCACCAGGCCAACCTGCGCATCATCGAGGCCACCGTCAAGCGGCTCGGTGTTTCCATGGATCGGGTGATCGTCAACGTGGACCGCGTCGGCAACACCAGCGCCGCCTCCATACCTCTTGCCGTCCACGAGGCCGCGGCGGCCGGCCGGCTGCAGGCAGGCCAGCGGATCATCAGCGTCGCCTTCGGCAGCGGGGTCACCTGGGGCGGCGTGGCCCTCGAGTGGACCGGCAGCCCCTCCCCGTGATGGGGCGGCGCGACAGCACCCATCCCCTCGCCGCCCCCGGGCCCAAGCTCCGTCCCGTCGCGCCCGCGGGTACCGTCGAGTGTCGAGGATGCGGGCGGCGGTTCGTCGAGGCCCGCTTCGAGAAGCATCTCCGCGTCTGCCCCGACTGCGGCCGTCACGCGGCGGTCCCCGCCCTCAACCGCGCCACCCAGCTGGCCGACCCCGGGACTCTCGACACAGTCGAGATGGACATCGGGGATCGCGATCCCCTGGGCTTCGACGATGGGGTCGCCTACCCGTCGAGGGTCGCCGAGGCGCGCCAGCGGACCAAGCTGCAGGAGACCTTCCTGATCGCTCGCGCCACCATGGGAGGGGTGCCGGCCGTGCTCGCCTGCATGGACTTCGGCTTCCTGGGCGGATCGCTGGGCAGCGCCGCCGGGGAGCAGTTCGCTCGGGCCTGTGACCTTGCCGTCGCCGAGCGGCGGGCGCTGATCGCGGCCTGCACATCCGGCGGCGCGCGCATGCAGGAGGGGATTGCGTCGCTGGCTCAGATGGCCCGGTGCTCAGCGGGCGTTGTGGCGGTGGCTCGCGCCGGTCTTCCCTATATCTCCGTGCTCGCCGATCCCTGCTTCGGTGGCGTCACGGCATCGTTTGCGGTGCAGGCCGACGTCATCCTCGCCGAGCCCCACGCGCGCATCGGTTTCGCCGGGGGCAGGGTCATCGAGCAGGCCAGCCACGACCGCCTTCCCGAAGGATTCCAGACCTCTGAATTCCTCCTCGCGCACGGCATGGTCGACGCGGTTGTCGAGCGCGCCGTCCTGCGCGACACGATCGTGCGGCTGCTCATCGGGTTCTCGGCATGGCGGTGACCGTCACCACCGAGACCGCTGAACGCGAGCGCCTCGCCTTCGCCGCCGTCGAGCTGGCGCGCAACCCCGGCCGCCCGCGTGCCCTGCAGGTCATCGCGGGCGCGTTCACGGAGTGGACCGAGCTGCGCGGCGACCGGCTCTTCGGAGACGACCGCGCGGTGGTGGGGGGGCCGGCACGGCTCGAGGACCGTTGGGTCATGGTCATCGGCCAGGAGAAGGGAACCGACGCCATCAGCCGCGCCCTGCACAACTTCGGCATGCCCCATCCCGAGGGCTATCGCAAGGCGCAGCGCCTGATGCGCACCGCTGAGAAGTTCGGCATGCCGGTGGTGTGTCTCGTCGACACCCCCGCCGCGCATGCCGGGGTCGGGGCCGAGGAGCGGGGCCAGGCGTGGGCGATCGCCCAGTCGCTGATCACCATGCTCGAGCTGCGCGTCCCGGTGGTCAGCGCGGTGCTCAGCGAGGGAGGGTCGGGCGGCGCGCTGGCGCTGGCGCTGGCTGATCGTGTGCTGGCATTCGAGAACGCGGTGTACACGGTGGCCCCGCCGGAGACGTGCGCGGCGATTCTCTATCGCGATGCCGGGCAGCGGGCGCGGGCGGCGGCCGCGCTGCGACCTGGCGTCGCCACCGCCCATGGCATCGGGCTGGTCGACGAGCTCATCCCCGAGCCGCTGCCCGGGGCCCATGCGCATCCCGAGCTCTGCGTGGCGGCGCTGCGCGGAGCGCTGATCCGCCATCTCGGTGAGCTCTGCGCCAAGAACATCGACGTCCTGCTCGAGGAGCGCACCGCCAGGTACCGCCGGGCCGGCGACTGAGCCGAGCCGCGGGCGCTACGCGACCAGCTGGACCCCGCCGCTTCCCGCTGCCTCGCGCTCGGGTCGCTTGAGAAAGAACGCCGGGATGATGCCCACCGCCGAGAGGATGGCGATGAGCACGAAGGTGCGGTCGAACGCGTCGCTGAAGACCCCACCCGCGAACTGCCGGTTGAAGTTGTCGAGCACGACGTTGCCGGTGCTCGGCTGCGAGCTGCCGGAGCTCTCCTGGGCTGACGAGGATGCGATCTTCTGCTCCAGGTAGCCGCAGTACTGCGGCGCTGTGAGCCCCGGCTGATGGAGGGCATTGGCGGCCGCGATCACCACCGTGGCGGGCGGTGCGCAGGTGGTCTGGCTGGCAGCCGTTCCGAACTGTCCGGCAAGGACCGTGACCAGGACCGCGATGCCCACCGATGAGGAGAGGCGCTGCAGGGTGTTGGTGATGCTCGACGCCCGCGACGTGTACTGCCGCGGCACTCGCGCCAGCGCCGCTGACATGGTCGGCATCATGGCGAAGCCCATCGCGAAGCCGCGCAGCATCAGAGCGCCGATCACCAACCAGTTCGACGAGTCGTAATGGATCTGGGCGAGCACGACGCTGCCCAAGGTGAGCAGGATCATGCCGGTGGCCACCACCCACTTGGGACCGATGCGGTCGGTGAGGAAGCCACCCAGGGGCATCGACACCGCAGCCATCGCCGCCTGGGGAAGCAGGAGCAGGCCGGTCTCGATGGCGTCGTAGCCATGCACCTCCTGGAGGTAGAGCGGCAGCAGCAGCATGGTGCCGAACATCGCCGTCACCACCACGAAGCTGAGCGCCATGGCCCACGAGAAGGTGCGGTCGCGAAAGAGCGACAGCTGCAGCAGCGGTTCACGAGCGCGCAGCTGGCGGCGCACGAACGCGGCCATGAGCACGGCGCTGGCCATCAGCAGAGAGATCACCACCGGCGACGACCAGCCCAGCTGGGTGCTGCGATCGACGGCGTACATGAGAGCGACCACCGCCGGGACGCCGGTGAGCAGACCGATGATGTCGAGACGCAGCCGCGCGGTGCGGTGGGACTCACGCAGGAATCGTGCAGCTGCGACGAAGCCGGCGATCCCGATGGGGACGTTGACGTAGAAGATCAGCCGCCAGGTGAAGTCCTGCACGAACCACCCGCCCAGCACCGGCCCCACCGCGGGCGCGATCAGCATCGGCACTCCGAAGATGCCCATCACCCTGCCCATCTGCTGCGGTCCCACGGCCTGGAGGATGATGGTCATGCCGATCGGCATGAGCATGCCGCCCCCGATCCCCTGCAGCACCCGGAAGAAGATCAGCTCGCCGAGGTTCTGCGAGACGCCGCAGAGCATGGACGCGACCGTGAACATCACGATGGTGATCAGGTAGAGCCGCTTGGTTCCCCAGCGGTCCGTCGCCCATCCGGTGAGCGGGATCACCGCCCCCTGCGCCAGCAGATATCCGGTGACCACCCAGGCGATGTCGGTGTAGCTGCCGGCGTGCAGATCGTGCTGCAGAGTGGGGATCGCGATGTTGACGATGGTGGAGTCGAGGATCGTCATGATCGTGCCGCACAGCACCACGGCGAGCGCGACCCACTTGTACTCGAAGCGGCCCACGCGGTCGGGAGCGACGCTGACCTCGCCGGGGATCGGGGGTCGTTCGGTGACGGTGGTGTCGGCCATGTGCGGCTGACCATACGCCCCAACGGTTCGAGCAAGTCCTGAGCCACGCCGGGCGCCCGCCGCGCCAGCGATCAGCGCGCGGGCAGCCCCTCGGCGAGGCCGGCGCGGCGGCCCGCCTTGACGCGGCGCATAGCGGCATCGGCATGCTGGAGGAGGCCGTCGACGGTGTCCGCGTTGTCGGGGAAGATGGCCACTCCGCACGAGATGGTGACCCCCGCCCTGCACAGCTCGGGGTCGTCGCGTACGCGGATCTCGAACGAGCCGCTGATCCGCAGGCCGACGGCCGCAGCCTCCTGCTGGTCGGCGCCAGGCAGGACGCACACGAACTCGTCGCCGCCGTAGCGGGCGGCAGAGTCCTCGCGCCGGAGCGAGTCGTGGAAGACCTGGGCCAGGATGGTGAGGACGCGGTCGCCCGCCGAGTGGCCGAAGGTGTCGTTGACCGCCTTGAACCGGTCGAGATCGCAGAACACCACCCCGAGCGAGGTGTTCCGGCGCCGAGCCCGGGCTACCTCCTGGTCGAGCGTGCGGGTCAGCTGACGGTGGTTGGCCAGGCCGGTGATGCTGTCGAGGTGAGCCTGGTCGAGCTCGCGCTCGTACCGACGTGCCCGTTCGATTGCTCGGGCAGCCTCATCCGCCAGGGCGGCCACCACGGTGACGTCCTCCTCTCCCCACACCAGCTCCTGCCGATTGGAGGTCAGCACGTAGACCCCGATCACCTGGTCGTCGATGATCAGGGGCGCTCCGACGGCGGAGAGGATGACGCCCCGCCTGAGGTTGAGAAGCTGTTCGCGCACCTGATCGCTGAGGTTCTCCTGGGCCACGCTGACGTCATACGCGGTGGGCCACACCAGGGGCCGGCTGGCGGAGAAGATCCGCCCCGCCAGCCCCTCACCGGGGGCGAGCGTGAACTCCAGGTTGTCGGCGTCGATCGAGCTGACCCCGGCGGGGGCGAGGTAGAGCGGAAGCGGTCGCAGCCGATCGGCGCCCACCTCATAGAGGAGAACGACCGCGTGGGTCGTCAGCGGGTAGGAGTCACGGCTGGTCTCGAGGACTGCGCGGGTCACTCCGAGCACGTCGATGGCGGTGCCGACGCGTTCGGCGGCCAGGCCGTGAGCGGTACGGCGCAGCTCGTCGGATTCGGCGATCGCCCCGACCGCCTTGGCCTGGGCGAGCACCACCAGCTGCAGCCCGGTCAGGAACGCGATGGCGAGGAGCAGGGTGGCGACATCACCGTGCTGCCACACCAGCCACACCGCCGCGAACACACCGTCGACCAGCAGCGTCGCGGCGACCAGCGCGCGCACCCGAGCCTGCGCCGGCGCGCCGAGAAGCACCGCGATGAAGAGCAGGACGGCGAGGACGTCAGTGCGATCGAGGTAGCCGCTGGCCAGGGCGACGATGAGGCTGGCGATCACCGCTCCCAGCAGCGCCCGCAGGATCACCGCGGCGTCGCGCCACATCCACTCATGGCCGAGCAGCCAGACGGTGGTCGTGGCGTACAGGGCCCCGATCACCCCGAGGGCGAGCTCGGCATTCCAGCGGGCCGGCGGCAGGGGCAGTGTCAGCAGTCGCACCAGGAGCGCGGCGAACATCAACGCCAACGCGAATCCCGCGGCGCGCCGCGGCGCGGCCGAACGTCTTCCCACGAGTCCCTCTGTGCCATCCCCTGCCGCGGTTGCGGCAGTGTCGGCGTATCTTTTCAAACGACGGCGCGGCTGGTGACTTTTGTTACCGATTCGAAGGAGGCCCGCTTGTGGGCTGTTCCGTCTCGTGGTAGCGTTGCGGAGACGAACTGACGTTCGCACGGCCAGGCCCACCTCCACCACGCACCCCACGCATGAGCACCAGCCTCCTCCATCTCGCCGACCTCCACCTCGACCGTGCCTTCGCGGGCATGGGCTGTCAGGGCGAGCTGGCAATCCGTCGGCGCCTCGGCCTGCGCGAGGCGCTGAAGCGTGCTGGGCGTACCGCGCAGGAGCGCGGCTGCGCGGCCATCACCATCGGCGGTGACCTCTACGAGCACGACCGGGCGGGCGCCGATACCGCCATCCACCTTGCCGATACCTTTGCGTCGTGGGCGCCAATCGAGGTGCTGCTCGCCCCCGGCAACCACGATGCGCTCCTCTCCGGATCGATCTACAGCCGCACTGAATGGCCGGCCAATGTGCACCTCTTCGACGGCACGGAGCTCCGCCCCCACGCCCTCGCCGACGGTCTGACCATCTGGGGTCTGGCTCACCTCGAGCCCGCCTGGCAGGGTGATCCGCTGGCATGCGCGCCCGTCGGCGGTGACGGCGGCGTCCACCTCGCCCTCTTCCATGGAGCCGAGCTCGGCTCCCGGCCCGATGGCAAGTCCATGCACGGACCGTTCCGTGCCGCCGACGTGCGCGAGCGCGGCTTCACCGCCGCGCTGTGCGGTCACTACCACCGGCGCCGCATCGACGAGGCCAGCGGGCTGCTCTACCCGGGCAGCCCCGAGCCCCTCACCTTCGATGAGTCCGAGCCGCGCGGCGCAGTGCTCGTCGAGGTGGCGGGCGACGGGTCGGTCACCTACGAGCCCCTCACCGACAATCGGTGGCACGCTCGCACCGCGCTCGCCGACGTCTCCCAGGCGCGCAGCCTCGCCGATGTCGTCGACGCCGCCTGCGCCGCCGCTGCCGTGGCCTGCGGCGGGCTCGACCCCGACCGCACCATGCTCCGCGTCGACCTGGTGGGTGAGATCGACCACACAGTCTCCACCGACACGTTCACGGTCGAGACGTCGGTCCGGGACGGCGGCGGCGCCGCCGCCGTACGCGCCCGCGACCTGACCACCCCGGCGCTCGACCTCGCCTCGATCAGCGGCGACGGCGTTCGCAGCGCCTTCGCTCGGGCGGTCGCCGAGGCCGCGGAGGCGGCCGACGAGGGGCAGCGTGGCGTCCTCGACGACGCTCTGCGCTACGGGCTCCAGGCGCTGGGCGGAGCGGAGATCGGGCTCCGATGAAGCTGCGCCGGCTCGAGATCGGAGGCTTCGGCAGGCTCAGCGACTTCGCTGTCGACTTCGACTCGCGCATCACGGTTCTGCTCGGCGAGAACGAATCGGGCAAGTCCACTGTCCAGCGTGCGCTCCGGGCAGCCCTGTACGGCCTGGACGCTGGCGGCCCCGGACGCCCCACCGACCGCAGTGACTGGACGCGATGGACGCCATGGACCGGCGACGGCTATTCCGTCGCGCTCACCTATGAGCTGGCCGATGGCCGCCGGCTCCGAGTGGCTCGGCGTCTCGAGCAGCGGGACCACATCTGCCAGGTGCAGGAGATCGGCGGTGGGGACGTCACCGCCCAGGTGCGGGTGGGCCGCACCGTTTCGCCAGGGCTGGTCCACCTCGGCATCGACGAGGACGTGTTCTGCGCCAGCGCGTGCGTCGGTGAGGACGGCCTCCGCCTCGGCGCCGGGGACGCGCCGGCCGCTCGCGCCACCGAGGTGCAGGAGGCGATCGAGCGCCTCGCCGACGCGGGCGGAGGGACCACCGGCGCCGAGGCGCTGGCGGCGATCAGCGACGCGATCGGCCGAGTCGGGTCCGAGCGCCGCTCGGCAAGCCCGCTCGGACGCGCTGTCGACCGTCTCCGCCAGCTCGAGGTCCAGGTCGACGACGCCCGTCGCAGCCTGCGTGCTCTCGCAGCCGAGGAGGAGCGGCTGCGCGCCCTCGAGACGACCGCCAAGGCGGCGGAAGATCGCCGCGTCGATGCGGAGCGCCGCTGGCTGCTGGGGCGCCTGGCGGCGATCTCAGCGCAGCGGGCCGATCTCGAGTCGACCGATGCCGAGGTGGCGCAGATGGCCGCGGAGATCGAGGGCACCGCACCGCTGGCGACCTTCCCGCTCGAGGCGGAGGACCACGTCGCCTCGCTGGCCGCCGAGGTCCTCGAGTCCCAGCGCGCTGCCGACGAGGCCCAGGCGCGCTCGAAGGCGGCGGCTCCGCAGCTGGCGGAGGTGCGCCGGCGGCGCGCCGAGATCGCCGCCGGGCTCCACGCCCTGGGGAGGGGCGGGGCGGTCGACGACGCTGCTGTCGCCGAGGCGTCCGCCCTGGAGCGACTGCTGACGGAGACACTGGCGGGACGGCGACGCAGCGACGAGCTCGCCGCCGCCGCCAGACGGCGCGAGGCTCTCCGTCGCGAGATCGCCGCCACCGGCGTGGCGGGCACCAGCGCGGCAGGCGTGGAGGCGGCAATCGAGCTCGTCGACCTCGCCAGGGGCGGACGCTCCAGCCGCGTCGCCAAATTGGGCGCCACCGTGGCGCTCCTGGCCGGCGCGGTGGCCGCGGCGGTGTCGGCCGCCTCACGGCATGGCCTCTGGGCGCTGGTCGCGGGCGGGGTCGCGCTCCTCGCCACCCTGGTCATCCTCAGCGTCGACAGGCTGTTTTCGGGCGACGCCGAGCACGCCCGGCGCCGCCTCAGCCGCCTCTGTCCCGGCGTGGCGTTGGACGGAGAGGGCCTGGAGCGCCTCGCCGAACGTCTCCCCCGCCTGCGCGCCCTCCACGGCGAGCTGCAGCGCGAGGACCTTCGCGTTGAAACTCTCGCGGCCGAGGTGGAGACCGCCGAGACGCGCCTGGGACAGCTGGCTCAGAGGGCCGGCGCCCTGGCGTCACGCTGCGAGATCAGCCCGGCGCGGTCACGAGGAGCGCGCGGCGCCGAGGACACCGTGCGCGACGTCCTCGATGCGGTGTCGGGCGCCGCCGGGATCGGACGCCGCCGCGAGGAGCTCAGCGCCGAGGACGCCATCCTCGACCAGCGCGAGGCAGACCTCGACGACCTCGCCAGCGACGCAGCTGCCCGAGAGCGCGCCGCCGAGTCCGCCCGGGCTCGGCTGGTCCGGGTCCTCGAGCTTGCCGGAGTGCCGGCCTCGCTGCCACCCTCCGAGGCGGTGGTCGCGTTCCGTGCCGGCTGCATCGGGCGGCGGCGTCACGACGCCGCGGTCCGTCGCCTCGGGGAGCTCCGTCGCCGCAGCTCGCTGGGGGCGGATCTCAAGTCCCTCGACCGTCTCGCGGTCGAGCTGGAGGCGCGGCTGGCCGCCCGCGGTGGGGACCCGGCCGACATCGCGGCCGCGGAGCCGCTCGACCACTCCCGGCTCCAGGACCTGGAGACCGAGGCGGAGCACGCTCGCCAAGGAGCCGTGGCGGCATCGACGGAGGCGGCCGCGCTGCGCGCGCGTCTGGCCGCGATGCGCGGGGCGGTGCCGGCACTGGCCGATCTCGAGGATGAACGCGCCGTATGCCTGGCCGCCCGCGACCGCGGTCAGCACCAGCTCGCCGCGCTGCACCGTGCGGCCGAGCTCGTCGCCGACGCCACCCGCGGCATCCACCGGGACCTGGCGCCGCGACTGGCCGCCTCGGTCGCCGAGCGCCTCGCGCTCCTGACCGAGGGGCGGTACGCGGCGGTCAACGTCGACACCGCCCATTTCGAGGTGTCGCTGCTCGGTGGCGATCGTCCCGACCTGGTTCCCCTCGACCTCGTCTC
Organism: Candidatus Dormiibacterota bacterium; assembly: GCA_036844485.1. Classification (GTDB taxonomy): domain Bacteria; phylum Chloroflexota; class Dormibacteria; order Aeolococcales; family Aeolococcaceae; genus Aeolococcus. Next base: position 37,901 of record DAIUFS010000007.1, read on the forward strand.
CCACGGGACCCGCGACCAGGTCTCCCTGCTGCTCCGGCTCGCGCTCGCGGAGGTACTGAGCGGAGCGGGCGAAGAGGTGCCGCTGCTCCTCGACGAGCCGCTGCTCAGCGCGGATCCCCAGCGGCGCGCCACGGCGCTGCGCTTCCTCTGGAACCTGTCGGCGACCAACCAGGTGGTCCTCAGCACATCCGATCCTGGCCTGGTCGATGTGCTCGAGGGGGTGTGTGACGGCGGAGCACCGGCGGTCTTGACCATGCCGTCGGGGGCCTCGACGATCGAGACCACCGGGCGGGTCATCGCCATGGCCCGCCGGCTCTGACCGGTCCGATCAGAGCAGCGCCGCGATCCTGGCCAGCCCCTCCAGCTCCGACACATCGTCGCTGAACAGCGGAATCCGCACCGCGTCGGCACCGCCGAGTCTCTCGAGGCGGCTGAGCTGGCGCGCGTCGCGCTCGGCGATCGCATGGAACTGGAGCCATCGCTCGCCGATGCCCTGGAGGGACTCGCGGGCCACCCGGTGGCCCAACCTCTGGCTCAACCAGGCGGGCAGCCGTTCGTCGTCGGCGAGGGTCTGCGCGGTGGCGAGGGCGGTGCGGTCGCGCAGCGAGTCCGGCAGGGTTCGGTTGGCGACCACGCCCCGCAGGGGCATACGGTATTCGCGCAGCCGTGACGCGAAGTACTCGGCCTCGCCGAACGGCGCCGGCTCGAGGGTGGTCACGACCACGAAGCCGACCTGGGGACTGCGCAGCAGGCGATAGACGTCGCGGGCGCGCTGCTGGACGCCTCCGTAGATCTTCTGGAGATCGGCGACAAACTCCGCCACCTCGCTGAGCACGTCGGCGCCGAGGAGGCGGTCGGCCATGCGCAGGAACGGGGCCGCGGCCAGGTTGACGGCGCGCATCCCGAACAGCGTCGGTCCGGAGAGCCAGCTGAGCATCTTGGCGCCGACGAAATCGGTGAGACGGTTGGGCGCCTCGAGGAAATCGAGCGCGTTTCGCGACGGCGGCGTGTCGATGATCAGCGTGTCGTACTCCCCGGCCTGATGGAGCTCGTACAGCGCCTCCATGGCCATGTACTCATGCGAACCGATGAACGAGTCGCTGATGCCCTTGTAGAAACGGTTGTTGAGAATCCGCTGGGCGTCGCGGCGAGTTGGCGCCATCCGCACGACCATGCGGTCGAACGTCGACTTCATGTCAAGCATGGCAGCAACAAGCTCACCCTCGACCTCGATGCCAGCGCGGCGAAGCTTCGCCCGGGACACCTGGACCGGCTCGGTGCCGATCTCACGCAGGCCCAGGGCGGTGGCCAGCCTCCGCGCCGGGTCGACGGTGAGCACGAGCACCTTCTTGTCACTGCGCTGGGCCATGGCCAGCCCGAGGGCGGCGCTGATGGTGGTCTTGCCGACCCCGCCGCTGCCGCTGCAGATGATCACCTCGAGGCCGTCGAGCCGGTCGACCAGCGTCGTGCCCGCGCTCACGTGCCGGCTCCGTTGCCGTCGCGAAGGGCTGCCGCGACCGCGCGGCTGGTTGCCAGCCCGGTGCGATGGGCCATGAGTGGCACGTCGACGACCGGCACAGACATCTCAGCTCGCAGGTGACGCGACTGCGCTTCGGCTGCCCGGTACAACCTCTCGCCCAGCTCCAGGTCGGCTCCGATGTGGGCCACGCCGGGAACCTTGGCCCGCACCTCGGCATCGGCTGTGGCGAGATCGGCCAGCACCTTGCGCGCGGGCCCGGGCAGCGGTTCGGGCGGCATCCGATTGAGCACGCAAAGGCCCACATTCACGGTGCGCTGCCTGGCGAGGTCGCGCTCCAGCTCGATCGTCTCCACCACCGGCATCTCCTCGGGGAGGGAGGTGAGGACCGCGGTGGTGCGGCGGCTGTCGGAGATGACCCCGTCGATCCACTCGATCTGGCTGCGGATCAGGCCTCCGCGCACCAGCTCCAACATGGAGCGCGCGGCGCGGAGCTGGGCGAGGATGTGTCCGCTGGCACTGCAGTCGACCACGATCAGGTCCCACGCCGGGCGCTTGTTCTCGTCACGGCGCCGCTCCTCGAAGGCGATCTTGCCGGTCACCAGCATGTCGCGCGGGCCGGGGACGGCGGTGGCGATGAAATCGAAGACGCGCGACAGGGGCGTCAGGCGCGCCAGCCGGGGAACCTTGAAGTAGAGGCGCAGGTACTCCTGGAACGACTCCTCGGCGTGCAGGGCGAGCACGCTGACCCCCGGCTGCACCACCTCAGGCTTGAAGCCCGCCCCCTTGGAGCCCAGCGCCGCCGACAGGTCGCCCTTGGGCTCGACCTCGATCCCGAGAACCTCCTTGCCGTGCTTGGCCCCAAGCAGGCACAGAGCGGCGGCGACGGTGGTCTTGCCGGTGCCTCCCTTGCCCGCCACGAAGATGATGCGGCGGCTGAGGAGCTCGTCGAGCAACCCCGCCGCAGGCGGTGAGGCGCGCTTCCTAGCCGGCAGAACGCGCCGCCTCGAGAACGGCGGCAGCGTGCCCACCGGCCTTGACGGCGCGCCACTCGCGCTGCACCTCGGCGTCGGTTCCGATCAGAAAGGTGCTCCGCTCCACTCCGTGGTAGGTGCGTCCGTACATGGACTTCTCCACCCAGAGGCCGAGGGCATCGATGAGCACGCGATCGGGATCGCTGATGAGCGGGATCCCCAGGTCGCACTTGGCGGCGAAGCGGCCATGGCTCTTGGCGGAGTCAGGAGACACTCCGTAGACGTCCACTTCCGCCGACTGGAAATCGCCGAGCAGCGCGGTGAACTCTCTGCCCTCGACGGTGCAACCCGGAGTGTCGTCCTTGGGATAGAAGTACAGCACCGTCCGCCGGCCGCGAAGGTCGTCACGACGCACTCGCCCGCCCCCGCCAAGTTCAAGGTCGAACTCCGGCAGCGCTGTGGTGGTGCCCATGGGATTGACTCCCCTCGGATCTCGTGCCGGTGGCCGGGAGAGCCAGTCTAGTGATGCCGTTGCGGGCGACGGCGGGGACGACGCCGCTGCCTATACTCGGCGGCCCATGGGCACGCGCACACCGAGCCGCGCCGGCGGCCCCGGGCCGAAGCGAGCGGCGCGAGAGGCGGGTGCGCAGGTGCCCGACCTGATTGCCGCGGCCACTCCTCCCGCCGGGGCGCGGCGCGCGGTGACGGGGCTGCTGCTGCGCTTCATCTCCTGCGGGCTTCTGGCGTTGAGCTTCGGCTTGGCCTGGCGACTGACCCTGGCGCCGGCGACGATCGCGCCGGGCTCAGCCTTCGCAGGCATCTTCTCGCTGCTCATCGGCTTCATCGCCGGCGGCATCCTCTGGTACCTGCGCGACGCCCGCCGTCGCCGCCGGGTCCCCGACTCGGTCAGCGACGAACGCTTGATCTTCTCCTTCATCGTGTTCGCGGTGATGCCGTTCGCGGTGCTGCTGCTGATCGGCCTGGTCTGGTTGGCGGCGCTGCTCATCGGGGTCGCCTGAGCGTTCCGTCAGTTGAGGGCGGCGCGCAGCCTGCAGGCAACCTCCTCGACGGCATCCCGATCGGAGGCGTCGGCCGGCGCGCACTCGAGGTAGTGGCGGAGGTCGGCGAGCGCGGCGCCGTTGTGGCCAGTCCTCCAGAGGAGCAGGCCGCGGTCGCGGCGTTCGGTGGGCTCATCCGGGAAGAGCGCGACGCATCGGTCGGCAGCGCGCACCGCCATGTCCCAGCGTTCCAGCGAGGAGTAGCAACCGCGAAGGTTGCGCGACATCCTCGCCAGTATGAGGCGAGCCGTGGCGGGCAGCAGCCATGCCGGCTGCAGCGTGCCGGGATCGCTCCCGGTGGCGGCAGCCACCAGTCGCGTGGCCGCCTCCTCGTCGAGAACCTCGCCGTCTGACGGCTCGGCGAGCACGCCGTCGACGCGCACCCCGAAGTGGCCGGGCAGCCCGATGCCCTCCACGGTGAGACCGGCGCGACGACCCACCGCCATCCAGAGCACGGCGCAGCTGATCGGGATGCCCGCCCCGCGCTGCAGGACGAGGTGCAGGTAGTGCGCCCGCGGGTCGCCCCCGCCGGAGCGTCGCAATCCCACGCGGTCACGCAGAAGCGTGTGGGTGATGCTGATGGCATCTGCGCCACGGGCCCCGTCCAAACGCCGCATTAGGTCCTCGGCGAGGGTGTCGATGACGCGCAGAGCGCCGTCGACGTCCACCTCTCTGCAGTCCTCCGCGGCGAGCCACAGCGCCCCCTCGGCGATGTCGCCACGAGGGTCGCCAGCGCACGATAGGAGCGCTTGACGAGGGTCCATCTCCATCGGGCAATGATGCTCCGATACCAGGGACGTCGCGCAACGAGCCACGGAACTGCGAGCGTGCGTTGGTAGACTGGCTCGATGCTTCTCGAGGAGATCTCCGGACCGCAGGACGTGAAAGGGCTGGGCACCTCCGACCTCGACCGGCTCTGCGAGGAGGTGCGCGAGCGCCTGATCAGCGCGGTGGCGCGCACCGGTGGCCATCTCGGCCCCAACCTGGGCGTCGTCGAGTTGACGGTGGCCATGCATCGCGTCTTCGATTCGCCGCGCGACCGCATCGTCTTCGACACCGGTCATCAGGCGTACGTCCACAAGATGCTCACCGGACGCGCGGAGCGCTTCGATACCCTCCGTCAGCACGGCGGGATGAGCGGCTATCCGTCGCGCTCCGAATCCGAGCACGACATCGTGGAGAACTCGCACGCCTCGACGGGACTGAGCTACGCACTCGCCCTGGCCACGGCTCGTGAGCTGCGCGGCGAGGGAGGCAAGGTGATCTGCGTCATCGGCGATGGTGCGCTCACCGGCGGGATGGCGTACGAGGCGCTCAACAACATCGGCCAGCGCCAGCCGGAGATGATCATCATCCTCAACGACAACGGCCGCTCCTACGCGCCGACGGTGGGAGGCATCGCCGAGAACCTGGGGCAGCTCCGACTCTCGCCCAAGTACGAGCGCGCCAAGGGTGCGGCCGGGCACACCCTGCGCCAGCTGCCGGTCGTCGGTGAATCGGCGTACGGCGCCGCCAAACGGATGAAGGATTCGCTGAAGCAGCTGGTCAGCCCCATCTCCATCTTCGAGACGCTCGGGCTCAAATACGGCGGACCCATCGACGGTCACGACATCCGTGCGCTGGAGAAGGCGATGCGCGACGCGTCGGCCTTCCGGGGACCCGTGGTGATCCACGTGGTCACCGACAAGGGCCACGGATACGCTCCCGCGGTCGGTGACGAGATCGACAAGTTCCACGGTGTGTCCAGCTTCGATCCCAGCAACGGCACCTTCTCCAGCAAGCCGGCGGCGTGGACCGATGTGTTCGGCGATGCTCTGCTGGAGGCGGCGGAGGCCGACGAGCGCATTGTCGCCATCACCGCGGCGATGGCCTCATCGACGGGACTGCTGCCCTTTGCGGAGCGCTTCCCGGAGCGGTTCTTCGACGTGGGGATTGCCGAGCAGCACGCTGTCACGTTCGCGGCCGGCCTGGCCATGCAGGGCATGCGACCGATCGTCTGCATCTACTCCACGTTCCTGCAGCGCGCCTTCGACCAGGTCACCTGCGACGTCGCCCTGCACAGGCTGCCCGTGACCTTCGTCCTCGACCGCGCGGGCATCACCGGAGATGACGGCGCCTCGCACCACGGCATGCTCGACCTCGCCTATCTCCGCCTCATCCCCGGCATGACAGTGAGCGCGCCAAGCTCGCCCGACGAGCTGCGCCGCCTCTTCGCCACAGCCCTCGCGCATGACGGACCGTTCGCCATCCGCTACCCGCGCGGAAGCGCGCCCAACGCGGGATCAGTACCACTGCGACCGTTCGAGATCGGCAGGATGTCGGTGGTTCGCGAGGGCACCGACATCGCCCTTCTCGCCGTCGGCAAGATGGTGGGTGTGGCGTCAACTGCGGCGGAGGCACTGCAGGCTGAGGGGCTCAGCTGCACGGTGGTCGACGCGCGCTTTGTGAAGCCGATCGATCCCAACCTGGCGGAGCTGGCGGCGCGGCATCGAGCGGTCCTGACCATCGAGGACGGCACCGCCATCGGCGGCTTCGGCGACGCGGTGCTCGAGGCACTGGCGGAGGCCGGGCTGGCCGTCCCTCTGCGCCGGCTCGGGTTGCCAGACCGGTTCATCGAGCACGGCGCCCAGGCGCTTCTGCTGCACAGCTTCTCGCTGGATGCCGAGGGCGTTGCCGAGGCGGCACGGGAGTTGCTCCGCCTCCATCGCCCCAGCGTCCTCGCCGGCTAGCGTCGCCCTCGGCGGCGGTCGCGGCTTGTCGCTCGCGCCCACCTTGGAGCCACGCAGATCCGTGCACTCTCCATGAAGAATTCCCGTCCTACCGCGCCTACGCTGAGCTTGTGCAGCCAATCGACATGGATCGTGCTGAACTTGGCGGGAACCTCGTCCTCACCGGCGCGACCGGCCTCGTCGGCGGCGCGCTGCTTGCCGAGATTCTCACCGCAACCGATGCGCGGGTCACCTGCCTGGTTCGCGCCGGCGACCTGTGGGAAGCACGCGATCGTGTGCTGTCGGCGCTGCGCCCATGGCTCGGTGCCGAGCTTGCGGAGGAATCGCTGGCGCGCGTGCTCGCCCTGCCCGCCGACATCACATTGCCGCGCCTGGGCTTGAGCGAGGGCACGTGGTACGACCTCGCTGAGTCGTCGGCGCACATCGTGCACTGCGCCGCCACGGTTCGTTTCGACGAGCCGCTCGAGGTTGCGCGCGCCGTCAACGTCGAGGGCGTGCGCCGCGTCCTCGACCTGGTGGGGGCGGCCAAGGGGTTGGGCGCCCTGGAACGTGCGGTGATGATGAGCACCACGTTCGTCGCCGGCACCACTTCCCGAGCTTTCGCTGAGCACGAGCTCGACATCGGCCAGGCGTTCCGCAATACATACGAGCGCTCCAAGTTCGAGGCCGAGCAGGAGGTTCAGCTCGCGGCCGACCTCCCCGTCTGTGTGGTCCGGCCATCGGTCATCGTCGGCCATTCCGAGACCGGGCGGACGACGGCGTTCAACGTGCTCTACGTGCCGCTGCGCCTCCTTCTCCGCCGTCCCGGCGCCGCGACGCTGCCGGTGCGCGCCGATACCACGATCGACACCGTTCCCGTTTGACTGGGTGGCGCAGCTGATCCTGGCGGTGCTCACGTCCGGCCAGGACGGGATGTCGTATGCCGGTGCAGCGGGCGAAGAGGCGGTCACCGCGGGGGAGCTCGCCGGAATCACCGCCGAGGTATTCGGTATCGATCCGCCGTGCCTGCTGCCGGCGGGCGCTTCCGACGCAGTCGTGCTCCAAGCTGCCACTGCCTGGCGAGATCGGCTCACCACCCGGGAGAGCACCGCGCTCGGCGTGTATGCACCGTACATGGTGCGCACCGCACGGTTCGACAGCTGGCGTGCCGAACACCTCATGCTGCGCAATGGACGGCGCCAACCCGATCCGCGAGCGGTGCTGACGCGCTGCCTGGAGTACGCGCGCGTGACCGAGTTCGGGAGGCTGCGCGCGCACGCCTCGCCACACTCGCGGCGGGACGCGGCTGGAGCGCAGTCAGCGGTGGCCTGATCGCACGGATCTCATGGAGCTGCCAGGAGCACCGCGCGGGCCTCCACTGCAGCGGTGACCGCGACCATCAGTGCCGCCGCCGGGTCGGCCCACCACCAGCCCAGCGCCCGGTTGACGAGCAGGCCGGCCAGCGCCAGCAGGGCGATCGCTGCGCCAACGGCACTCAGCGTTCCGTCGCCGCGCAGCGCTCGGCTGTCCAGCGACGAGCCCACGCGACGCTTTGCCCGTGCCAGGGGTGGCAGGACGAGAACGGACGCGGCCGCCACCAGGAGTGAGCCGACGTCAGCAATCGGGCGGGTCCCGTCGGCCAGCCGTCGGACCGATTGCACGGCAAGGAACGCGGCGACGAGCGTGAGTGCGATGCCCACCACCCAGCGGGCGACGCGCTCGGCGTTCTCCGCCCCGCGCACTCGTCGACGCTCCCGACCGAAACGCCAGATCAGCGCCACGGATCCGGCGAGATCGCCGAGCAGGTTGAGGCCGACGCCGGTGATCGCCAGGCTGTGATCGAGGAGTCCGACAGTGAGGCTGGCGGTGCCCGATACAGCCGCCCACCCAACCGACGCCCAGGAGAGGCGCAACGCGAGGGCGGTGAGAGCGGAGCGGTCGGCGTGAGCGCGCGGCACGTCGGCACAATAGCGGCGGGAGGCGAGGTGGCCCGGCTGTGAGGGAGAGGGTGAAGACCGGCGACATGGCGCGGCGGATCCCGACCGGGGCCGGCGGCGAGAACGCCGGGCGGCCGATCGCTGAGTACGCGCTGCTCTCCGACTGCTCGTCGGCCTCGCTGCTCCATCGCGACGGCTCGATCGACTGGCTGTGCATGCCGCGCTTCGACCGCCCGGCGGTGTTCGCCCGGATCCTCGACGAGCGCGCCGGGCACTGGTCGATTCAGCCCACCGGCGCGTTCACGACGCAGCGCCGGTACCTGCCTGGAACGCTGGCCGTGGAGACGACGTTCACGACTGAGACCGGCGTCTGCCGTCTGTTCGATGTGATGGCGGCGCGCGAGGCGCAGCGGGGCCACGGTCTCGGCCTCGATGCGCCCCACGAGCTGCTGCGGACCGTCGAGGGCGTCGAGGGACGTGTCGAGCTGGCTCTCGAGCTGGCCCCACGTCCCGAGTACGGCCTGGTGCGGCCGCTGTTCCGCCACACCGCGGACGGTGGCCGCACGTTCGGCGGACCCAATCAGCTCGCGGTCGCCGCGGGTGTGCCGGTGACGATCGACCGCTCCACCATGCGCGCGCGCTTCAAGGTTTCCAGCGGCGAGAGTGTCGGCTTTGCCATGCGCTGGTCGGCTGTGGAGAGCCCGGCGCCGCAACCGACCCCCGCGGCCGACGTCGCCGCTCGCCTCGCCGACACAGTTGCGGCGTGGCGGTCGTGGGAAGCTCTGCATGACATCTATCCCGGCGTCCGGCGTGAGCTGGTGCGGCTCAGCTCGCGCGTTCTCAAAGGTCTGACCTACCGCCCCACCGGCGCCATCGTCGCCGCGCCCACGACGTCTCTCCCGGAGACCATCGGCGGCGAGCGCAACTGGGACTACCGCTTCGCGTGGATCCGCGACGCCTGCCTCACCCTTCAGGCCCTGTACATCGGCAGCTGTCCCGACGAGGCGGTCGACTTCGTCTCCTTCATGACCAGCTCCGCAGGCGGCGGCGCGGGCGAGGAGGACGCGCTCCAGATCATGTACGGGATCGGCGGCGAGCATGACCTCAGTGAGCGCGAACTTCCCCATCTGGCCGGGTGGCGCGGATCACGTCCTGTGCGCGTCGGCAACGGTGCGTGGGCGCAGACCCAGCTCGATGTCTACGGGGAGCTTCTCGACACCCTGTCTCGCTATCGAGAGCACCTGGGCGAGCTGCATCCGGAGATTCAGCGATTCGCCGCCGAGCTGGCCGACAACGCTGCCTGCCGCTGGGAGGGGCGCGACGCGGGGATGTGGGAGATGCGCGGCGAGCCACGTCATCACCTCTCCTCCAAGGTGCTGTGCTGGACCGCCCTGGACCGAGCCGTCAAGCTCGCGCCGGTCCTCGGCGACCACGCCAAGACCGACGAATGGGAACGGCAACGCGACCGCATCCGCGACGCCGTGCTCACACGCGGGTGGAGCGAGACTCGCCAGGCCTTCGCACAGTCCTTCGACTCCGATGAGCTCGACGCCGCCGCCCTGCTGATGCCGCTGGTCGGGTTTCTCCCCGCGACGGATGCGCGCATGCTGTCGACCATCGAGGCGATCGCGCGCGATCTCACCGACGACGGGCTGGTCCTTCGCTACCGCAACCGGGAGGGATTGAATGCCGACGGCTTGACGGGCGAGGAGGGGACGTTCGTGATCTGCTCCTTCTGGCTGGTGTCATGCCTGGCCAGGGCGGGACAGGTGGATCGCGCAGCGGCGCTGTTCGCGCGTCTGTCGGGATTCGCCAACGACCTTGGACTGCTGGCCGAGGAGATCGACGGCCGAACTGGAGAGCATCTCGGCAACTTTCCCCAGGCTTTCAGCCACATCGGCCTGATCACGGCGGCGTGGGAGATCGACCAGGCCCGGCATGGTGGTTCATGAAGGCGCATCTCGTCGCGAAGCGTCCTAGGTGCGCCCGACGCCCCCCATCGGCCGAGCGGCCGCCACAGCCTCCCGTCGCGCCACATGCCCATCGCTTCGCGCCGGAGTGCTGCGGGCGGCACCACCCTCGAGGAGACGATCGAGCTCGTCGTCCAGGGTGGCGAGGGCGCTGTCCGGCGTCTGGTGTCCGGCCAGGGTGTGGAGGGTGAGCCCGTCCACGAGCGCAACCAGAAGGCTCGCCGCCTGCTCGGGATGTTTCACCCCGCAGCATCGCAACTGCGAGGCGAGGAACTCATGCCGGCGAGAGTGCTTCTCTTGCAGATGGGCCGACACGCCCGGATCGACGGCGGCCCTCGCGAGGAAAGCCGACGCCACGCGGGCCTCCACGGCGCGGTCGTGGTCCAGAGGAAGCAGTTCGACCAGCACGGCGCGAACGAGCGCCCGGGCATCGGCCTGATCTCTCAGCGCGACCATTCCGCGCGACAGGCGCGCGTCGACCCGATGGGTCATGCTGCCCAGAGCGAACAGCACCATCTCGTCCTTGTCACCGAAGTAGTGCTGCACCAGGCCCACCGAGACGCCCGCCGCAGCCGCGACCTGGCGAAGGCTGACCGACTCCAGCCCGCGGTCCGCGATCACGGACCACACCGCGTCGGCGATCTGCCGGCGCCGGGCGCGCTGGTCCACTTGCTTGGGCATGGCCCCACCCCTCCTGGCGGGTGTCTTCGATTCGTGACTATCGTCGCCTACGCACGCGCGAGCCCGGGTAGGACATTGGTCGTACGACGCGCCCCTCACCGGGGGCCGTTTGCCCTCCTCGGCTACAAAGAGCCAGGGCGCAGGTAGGCACGTGGGTCCACCGGGACGCCGTGGACGCGCACCTCGAAGTGACAGTGGGCGCCGGTGGAGTTCCCTGTCGAGCCCTCCAGGCCGATGGGGTCTGACTGCGCGGCGCCGGCGATGGCAGCCTGCTGCGCCAGGGCCGCCTGCACTGCCTGGACGTCGTAGTCGACCGCGTCACGGATGCGCGCGGGCTGGGCGGAGGCGGCCGCGACCAGTGCCGACGCGTGGCCGGGATCTTGCGCAGCCGACGCGTAGACGACGTACTCCTGCTGGAGAGTGGCCTCCAGGCGCGCTGCCAGCTGACGCTGCTGGCCCACGAGCCCCTGCGCGTCGCCGGTCGCGCCGCGGCCGGGCGCCTGGCTGGCGTCAGTCCTCGGCTGCGCCAGGGCTTGGAGATCGGCCGCCTGGCGGGCGATGGCGTTCTCCAAGCCGGAGATGCGTCCCAGAAGCTCGTACCCGGCCCCCCACCCCTGCGAGCCGACCGAGATGGCCTGGCCTGGAGCCGCGGGTGCGGCCGAACCCGCCAGCACCGCATCCATGGGGGTGGAGGTGGGGGTGCCGGTCGTCGTCCCTGCCGCGACGGCGATCGCCGCGAGGACCAGCGCGGTGGGGACGGCGGCGATCCATGGAGATGTGGGTGCCGAGGAGCTGGAGCTCGAGCTCCCGAGTGCCGCGGTCGGAGCCGGTCCCGTGCCCGGCGCGGTCGGCAGCGTCAGAGCGGGCGTGGGAAGGGGGAGGCTCGGCAGTGACGCGGTCGGCAGGGGCGCCACCGTGATGGCCGGCAGGGTGACGGCGAGACTGGGAGTCGGCAGGGGCAGCGCCGGGTCTGCGCGTTGACCGACGGGGCCGCGGTGGCGGTCCATCCCGCCGCCAGTGCGGCCAAGACCGCAGCCGCGCCCAGTGCCGCCGCGCCGTTGCGCCTTCTTCTCACGATCGTTCCGATGCTCCGTGGCCGCTTGCACTCGCCGCTTCATACAACGTCGCCAGGCGACCAAAACCTGCCCTGGCGTCCGCGCCGGGCGAGCTACGCCTGACCTTCCGCCGCTGCGCCGGTGGGGCGGTGGAGAAGAGGCTCCTCGGGGCGGCGGCCACGCGCTGCGGCGGTGCGGCGGCGCCGCCAGGCGATCCCGGAGAGCGCCTCGAGTACGACGCGATTGCCCAGGTACGCCGTCACCTCGCCCTGATCGTAGGGCGGCGAGATCTCCACCACCTCGACACCGGCGAGCGGTACCTCCATGGCGATCCGGCGGACGGCGTCGAGCAGCTGCCTGCCCGTTAGGCCGCCCGGCTCCGGGGTCCCCGTCCCCGGCGCCACCCCGGGGTCGACCACGTCGATATCGACCGACAGGTAGACGGCGTCGCAGTCGTGCAGGGCGAGGCCCATCGCCTCTGAAAGGCACTCGTCGAGCCCGCGCGCTCCCACCTCGGTCATCTCGAAGCTGCGCATCCCCTGCGCCGCCATCCAATCCAGCGTTTCCGGACCGGGCCAGTAGCCGCGAAGGCCGATCTGGAAGAAACGGTCGCCCCGGACCGCGCCCGATTCGATGAGCCGGCGCATCGGGGTTCCGTGGCCGATCAGGGACCCGAATTGGGTGTCGCCGGTGTCGGCGTGGGCGTCGAAATGAATGACGGACACGCGCCCCCAGCCGACCACGCGGGCGGTGGCGGTGATGTCCGGCAGCGCGATGGTGTGGTCGCCTCCGAGGACCACGGGAATGGCGCCGCCGCGTGCCACCAGCTCCACGGCCCGCTCCAGGCGCAGCAGCGAGGCCTCGGCCTCGCCTGGGGGCATGAGCACGTCACCGGCGTCGACCACCCCAAGGTCGATGAGAGGGTCGACGCCCAGGGCGAGATGAGGACGACTGCCGTCGTGGGGCAGGTAGTCGGTCAGCCTCATCGCCTGCGGGCCGAAGCGGCAGCCGGGTCGATGGCTGGTCCCACCGTCGAAAGGAGCGCCAAGGATCACGGCCCGGGCGTCGAGGAGAGTGGCGGGGTCGTCGAGGTCAGCAGCGGGCACGCCGAGGAAGGTGGCGTCCGGCCCGTACATGTTGCCCAGCCTCATGCGGCCAACTCGGCCCTGAGGGCCGCGCGCAGAGGATCACCGAGCTCGGCGGGCGAGACGTCCTCGACGATCACCTCCTCGCAGCCCACCCAGAGTGCTGCATCGGCCAGCGCCTCGGCCATGGCGGCCACCGCCGCGGGCTCGAGGGACACGGTTCGGGCGCGCAACACCTGGCCGTCGCGCTTGGGGTCGACGCGGCCCACCAGGCGGCTGCCGGCGAGCAGCGGCATGACGAAGTACCCGTGGACGCGCTTGGCGGCCGGCGTATAGGCCTCGAGCCGATGGCGAAACCCGAAGAGCCGCGCGGTCCTCGGCCGGTGCCAGATCAGGGAATCGAAGGGCGACAGCAGCACAGGTCGGTGGCGGATGGTGCGCGACGCGCCGTCCACGGCCTCGCGATCCGCCCACGCGGGCCTGGGCCATCCCCGCACGGTCACCTGCCTCAGCCCGGCGGTTTCGGCTGCCGGGCGAATCGCCGCCACCGGGAGCCGGAAATAGTCGGCGAGGTCGTCATCGGTGGCCACGCCGAGGTGCGATGCGGCGAGGGCCACCAGTGCGGCATGGCACGCGGCATCGTCGAGGTCGATGGCGAGGAGGCTCGGCGGCACGACCTGCTCGGCGAGGCGATACACCCGTCGAAAGCCGCGGCGCTCGGTGCAGACGACCTCACCGCGCGCCAGGAGGTGTTCCACCGCAGACTTGATGGGGCTCCACTCCCACCACCCCGGCGCGACCCGCGTGCCCCCCAGCTCAGCAACCGTGCGAGCTCCCGAGTCGCGCAGCTGAGCGAGGATCTCGCGCTGCTCGGCGGTCAGGTCCCCATGCCGGCGCGAGTACCGGCGGCGCCGCCACGCGAACAGCGGCCACAGCTCCATCGGCACGATGCACGCGGCGTGAGCCCAGTACTCGAATGTCGTACCGGTGCCCCACAACGCGCTTGCCAGCTCAGCCCGAGATACCGGCCCCAGGCGCGAGAACGCGACCAGCTCGTGGGAGCGGGCGATGACCGAGATGGTGTCGATCTGGATGGCGTTGAGCCGGCGCAGCAAGCGGAGCGGATCGCGGTGGCGGCGGCCGCTCAGGCCCTGCGCCACGACGGCGAGCCTGCGCGCTTCGGCACCACTGAGCTCGAGATCCACCGGCCGCACTCTGCCAGAACGCGGTGGCGCTACCGTAGCTGGATGGATGGCGGCTCCGATCAGCCGGACGACCTCTCCCTCGGCGACGTGCGGTCGGCGCTCGAAGCCAAGCGCACGTATCTGCTGGAGAGGATCGCGCAGTTCAGCGACCCCGCGGACAGCTCGAACCTGAACTTCGGCAAGAGGATCGGAGAGGGAACCACCTACGCGATCGAGCGCATGACCGGCGCGTACCAGGCACGGACGCTCTACGAGACCGTCAAGGAGATCGACAGAGCCCTGGCGCGGCTCGAGGACGGGTCGTACGGTCGGTGCACGGCCTGCGGCGGTGTCATACCCGCCGGCCGGCTGGCCGCCCTGCCGTGGGCGCAGCTGTGCGTGCCGTGCAGTGGCCGCCGCGACCGCTCGGGCTGACCTGACGGCAACACCGGTGCGGTCGCGGCGACCGCTGTGAGGTCAGCGGCGCACTCTCGGCGAGTACGTGCCGCGCCGGCTGGTGATGTGCGCCAGGCGCCCGGCCGGCCGGCTGCCGCCGGGGCTGCGAACCTCGGACTGGTCACGAGCGACGCTGGCCGTGAGCAGGGCCGCCACGGCACCGCACCAGTCGGCCTCCTCGTCGACCTGGCCTTCCACGGTCGACGGGTCGACAAGCCCGCCGTACGACATCCTGGCGGGGGAATCGAGCAGATCGATCGGAGTTGCCATCAGGGCCCTCCAAGGACTTGATTGCTGATCCTCCCCCACCCTAGGGACGCTCCGCGGCACATGCAAGTCCAGCGCACGCTTCAAGTGCGGCATGGTGAATGCAGGGACGAACGGCCGTCGTCCCTTTGGCGTGGCAGCCAGCTGCGCGTCGTACCGCTAGGCGTCGTACCACGGTACGACTTGCTCGCTCGGTCGGGCGGAGAGCCATTCGGCTCTTCGCCCTCCCTCACTCACGCGTCGTAATACAGGAAGAACTCGTAGGGGTGCGGCCGCAGCGCGATCGGATCGACCTCGCTCTCCCGCTTGTATGCGATGTACGTGTCGATCAGGTCTGAGGTGAAAACGCCGCCGCGGAGCAGGAACTCCTGGTCGTTCTCCAGTGCGTCGAGCACCTCGGACAACGAACCGGGAAGGTCGCGGACGCGCTCGGCCTCGCGGCCCTCCAGTTCGTAGAGGTCGGCGTCGACAGGCAGCGGAGGCTCGATCTTGTTCTGGATGCCGTCCAACCCGGCCATCAGCATCGCCGAGAACGCCAGGTACGGATTGCACATCGGGTCCGGCGAGCGGAACTCGAGGCGGCGCGCGGCCGGCTTGTCGCTGTACGTCGGGATGCGTATACAGGCGCTGCGGTTGCGAGCGCTGTAGGCGAGCTTGATGGGCGCCTCGTATCCGGGCACGAGCCGCCGGTAGCTGTTGGTTGTCGGAGCCGCGAAGGCGAGCACAGCGGGAGCGTGTTGGAGCAGTCCTCCGATGTACCAGCGCGCCGTGTCGCTGAGCAATGCGTACCCGTCCTTGTCGTAGAAGAGGGGTGTGTCGCCGTTCCACAGCGACTGATGGGTGTGCATTCCGCTGCCGTTGTCACCGAACAGCGGCTTGGGCATGAAGGTGGCGGTGAACCCCTCGCGATAGCACACGCTCTTGACGATGTACTTGTACTGCAGGACCTTGTCAGCCATCGACACCAGGGTGTCGAAGCGCATGTCGATCTCGGCCTGGCCGGCGGTCCCCACCTCGTGGTGGTGCACCTCGATGTCGATGCCGGACTCGATCATCGCCAGCACGATGCGACTGCGCAGGTCCTGCTGCTTGTCCACCGGCGGCACTGGGAAGTATCCGCTCTTCAACTTGGGCCGGTACCCGAGGTTGGCGGTTCCATTCTGACCGGTGTTCCAGACCCCCTCATCGGAATCGATGAAGTAGTACCCCTCATGCGTGTTCTGGTCGTAGCGGATGGAGTTGAAGATGTAGAACTCCGCCTCAGGGCCCCAGTACGAGGTGTCGGCGATGCCCGACTGGCGCAGGTACTCCTCCGCCTTGCGAGCCACGTAGCGGGGATCGCGGCTGTACGGCTTGCGGGTCAGAGGGTCGGCGATGTCGCACACCACGATCAGAGTCGGCACCTCGAGAACCGGATCGAGGAACGCGCGTGTCGGATCCGGGAAGAGCAGCATGTCGCTCTCGTGGATCTTCTGGAAGCCGCGAATGCTCGAGCCGTCGAAGCCGATGCCATCCTCGAACACCCCTTCGGTGAGCTCACTGACGGGCACGCTGAAGTGCTGCCAGGTTCCGGGGAGGTCGGTGAAGCGGAAGTCGACCATCTTCACGCCCAGCTCTTTGGCGCGATGGATCACCTGCTTGGGCGTCGAGGCGGCGATGGCGGTCGGAGACATCGTGGGCTCAACCTCTGCTGTGTACCGTGCGGCTACCGACTCGTCGATCGCCATGCGCTCCTCCCTCTGGTGTGGCACACGCGGGGCTGAGGGCGCAGGCGTGGCCAGGATTGTCGGGTTTCAGGCTAGCCTCGTGACGGGACGGGCACTATGGGCATGGCATCCGAGCCCGGCCACCCACGCCTTGTGTGCCGCGCACAAACGGTGAGCGTGGCACCTTCTCCCCGATGCCTAGGCGGGCGGTTTGATGGCGTCGACCTTCTCGCGGGCCGCGGCCTTGTCCTTGAAGTAGATGCGGTTGATCTCGGTGAAGGGCACCTGGGCCGTCGGGACATCCTCCTCGGCAAAGATCGCGTCCACCGGGCAGGGGTCGACGCACGCACCGCAGTCGATGCACTCATCGGGGTCGATGAAGACCATGCGGTCCTCGTCCACCTCGTGGATGCAGTCCACCGGGCAGACCTCGATGCAGGACTTGTCCTTGAGGTCGATGCAGGTCTCGGTGACGACATAGGTCATGACCGATCGAGTCTAGTCGCTGGGGTGGTGGGGCCGGCCTAGTGCCCCCAGTGCTCGGGAACGAGGTGGCGCACGATGCCGTCACCACGCTCGCCGGTGCGGATCCGCACGGCGTCCTCGACGGGGATCACGAAGATCTTCCCATCCCCCACCTCACCCGTCCGGGCCGCGCCGCTGATGGCGTCGATCACCGCCTCCACCATCGAGTCGCCGACCACGGCCTCCACCTTCACCTTGCGCTGCAGCGAGATGTTCACCTTGGCGCCGCGATAGGTCTCCGTGTAGCCCCGCTGCGCTCCGCAGCCCAGCACCTCGGTGACCGTCAGCCCCGAGGTGCCCAGCCCATCCAGCGCGTCCTGCACGGACTGAAGCCTGTCGGGCCTGATCACCGCCTCAACTTTCTTCACGACGTGACTCCCTCAGGGGTGGGCGAATGTTCCGACGGTGGCGCATCCTCCAAGGCGGGCGCGTGCTCCTGCGCGACCAGCGTCCCGACCAGTTGACGGGCCGGTTCGGCGACCGCGTCCGGGTGAATATACGCGCCGCCCGGAACCGGCATGAATTGCTCCGGGTAGCCCCACATGCCATGCTCGCTGATGTCGAGACCGTCGATCTCGTGGCGCTCGCTGACGCGCAGCCCGACAGTTTTCTTGATCGCCCAGAAGAGTCCGAAGCTGAGCGTGAAGACGGTGATGAAGGCGGCGCCGACCGCGGCTCCCTGGGCGCCCAGCTGCTTGAAGCTGCCGGTGTAGAAGAGGCCGCCCTGGCCCACCCCGTTGAAGGTGGCCAGTTGCGGATCGGTGAACAGGCCACAGGAGAGCGTGCCCCAGATGCCGGCGAGGCCGTGGGCGCTGAGCGCGCCCACCGGATCGTCGATCCACTTGTCGATGGCGATCACCCCGTAGACCACGATGACGCCGGCGACGGCGCCGATGATGATCGCCGCCCAGGGCTGGACGTACCCGCTCGGCGCGGTGATCGCCACCAACGCGGCGATGGCGCCGTTGCCGATCATGCCCACGTCGAGGGACTTCTGCAGCCGGTAGATGGTGGCCATCGCCGCCAGTGCGCCCGCCGCCGCCGCCAGGTTGGTGGTGATGACCACATCCGCGAAGTGCAGGTTGGTGGCGTTGAGGGTGGACCCGGGGTTGAAGCCGAACCAGCCGAACCACAGGATGATGACCCCGAGCTGGGCGAGGGGCATGTTGTGCCCGGGGATGGCGTTGGGCTTGCCGTCACGCGAGTATTTGCGGAGGCGCGGGCCGAGCAAGAGCAACCCTGCGAATCCCGCGGTGGCGCCGGTGAGGTGCACCACCGTGGAACCGGCGAAGTCCTGCGCTCCCAGCGTCGTCATCAGCCAGCCGCCGCCGAACAGCCAGTGGCTGATCAACGGATAGATGAAGCCGGCAAAGGGCACGGCGAACAGGATGTAGACGATGAACTTGGTGCGCTCCAGCATCGTGCCCCACACGATGGCCAGCGACACCGCGCAGAACACGAACTCGAAGAAGAACTTGGCGGACGCCGGCGCCGTTGAGCCCACCAGCGCGGGCAGATTCATCGTCGAGCCGGGGTGGAACGAGGGCGCGAAGCCGCTGAACCCGATGAGGCTGTTGACGAACCCCGACGCGGCGCCGAAGGCGAACGCGAACCCGACCACCCAGTACACGATCGAGCTGATGCTGAGGTTGACGATGACCTTGGCGACCACCGTGCCCACGTTCTTCATGCGCGTGAATCCGACCTCCAGCATGGCGAAGCCCGCCTGCATGAAGAGGACCAAGCACGCCGCCACCACCACCCACACCGTGTCTGCCGCCACCCCGGCAGCCTGGGTGGCGGTGCTGTCAGCCGCGTGAGCGGTCAGTGGCAGGGTGGCCAGCGCGGCGGCGCCGGCTGCGGCGAGGCGGATGCGGGTTCGTCGGTGCAACGGCGTTCTCCTCGTCTCTGGTGCTTGTCGCACAGACTAGGAAGCGGCGATACCGGCTTCGTTGCGCAGGCCGCCACAATTTCCCTCCCTCTGCCTTGTGCGCAGAGCACAAGTCAGGTGTGCGCCGGGTACAAAACGGGTGTCAGCCGCTTGGGCGCGACGCCGCCATCGCCGGCAGCACGTCGCGGATGCGCAGGCAGAGGTGCAGGTTGAGGCGCGTCGGCGCGTCGTCGAGGCGCAAACCGCCGATCTCCTCGATGCGGCGCAGCCGGTACAGCACGGTGTTGCGGTGCAGATGGAGCCGCTGGGCCGTGTCGGTCGGCGACCCGTGGCAATGGAAGAAGGCGTCGAGCGTCTCCATCAGTCCCGAGCCGGTGCGCTCGTCGTAGGCGACCAGCGACCCCGCGGTCTGGCGGTAGAAGTCCTCGAGCTCCGCATGCTGGGTCATCGCCACCAGGAGGCGGTGCAGTCCGAGATCGGCGAAGGCCGCAACGGCGCGGGGCGCCTGCAGCCGAGCGCTGATCCTGAGCGCGTGCTCCGCCTCGCGATGTGATTGCCGCACCCCCTGCGGACCGCTGCGGGAGCGACCCACCCCCACGATGACCTCATCGCGCAGCGCCGCGGCGCAGTCGGCGCGCAGGGTCTCGGCAACCGACACGCTGCGCCCGCCGGGGTCGCCGTCATCGGGAAGCAGCACACAGACGGTGCCGTCGTGGGCGGCGAGGAGCGTGCCGGGGGCGCTCCGCGCCACGCAGCGGCGGGCGGCCACGGTCAGCGTGTCCAGGGCGGCGATCCCTGAGTTGCGGCCACGAACGACGAGAACGCTGAATGGCTGGCCGACGTCGAAGCCGAGACGATGGGCCCGCTCCGTCGCCCCCGCATCCGACCCGTAGGAGCCCTCGACGAGCGCCGCCACCAGCTCTCCCTCGAGGTCGTCGCGCGCTCGCAGCACGGCGCGCTCGCGGTCGAGCTCGATGGCGCAGGCCGACGCACCGCGGGCCACGGCGACGCGCTCGAGCTGGCCGAGCTGGTGCTCCTCGCCGATCAGAGACACGAACCCGTGGACACCCTCTCGCCCGGGGATGGGGGCCACCAGGCGGGTGCGCCCTCGGGGCAGGCTGAACTCGTTGACCGGCGGGTCGGCGGCCGGCACTGTCTGCCCCGCCACCCAGCGCAGGAGCTCCTCGCCGTTGCCGAGCGC
>DAIUFS010000008.1:0-57137 GCA_036844485.1 Candidatus Dormiibacterota bacterium
TCAGCCAGGTCGACATCAAGCGGGTGATCGCGTACTCGACGATGTCGCAGATCGGCTTGATGATCTTCGCCGTGGGCATTGGGGCGTACTCCGCCGCCATGTACCACTTCGCCACCCATGCGGTCTTCAAGGCGCTGCTCTTCATGGCGGCGGGCAATGTCATCCATGCCCTCCACGATGAGCAGGACATCCGCCTCATGGGCGGGGTGGCCGCCCGAATGCGGCGCACGGAACTGTGCTTTCTCAGCGGCACCTTCGCGCTGGCCGGCATCCCCTTCTTTGCCGGCTTCTTCAGCAAGGAGGGACTGCTCGGCTTCGGTCTGACCAACGGTCCGGGCGCCATCCCGTGGGTGCTCTACCTCGTCGGACTGGGCATCAACGTTCTCACCGGGCTGTACGCGTTCCGGCTCTGGGCCGTCGTCTTCCGCGGCGAGCCGCAAACGGCCCGCGTGTATGCGGCGCACGAGGCGCCCCCCGTGATGCTGGGCCCGGTCGCCGTCCTCGCGGTGCTCAGCGCCGGGCTGGGATTGGTGCTTGGTGTGTGGGCGCTGATCATCCATGACAACGTCCTCATCGGGGCGATGGCACGCTTTCTGTCCCCAGTGTTCACCACCCCGACATCCGGCCCGCTCGCCGTTGACCTGAGCACCTGGCAGGCGATCATCGCCGGCATCGCCGGCACGGTCGCCTCCCTGGCGGGGGCGGGTTTGGCGGCGCGCATGTGGCTGCAGCGCAGCCCCGACCCGGCGGCGGTGGTCGAGCGGCTGCCTCGTGCCCTGCCGCAGCTCTCCTACAACAAGTTCTATTTCGATGAGATCTATGACGCGCTCCTTGTGCGTCCGACCGTGGCCCTGGCCCGGACCATGCGCAAGGTGGTGGAACCACGCGCCATGGACGCCTGGATTCGACTCATCGCCGACGCCTGCTCAGAGCTCGGAGTCTGGGCGCGCGATTATCAGACCGGGCTGATCCGCGACTACGCGACGTACATGATCGCGGCGGCCGGTCTGTTCGTGGTGCTCACCATCGTGCTGGTGTCGCGATGAGCATTCCCTGGCTCACCGTCGTCCTTGTCGTTCCGCTGGGTGCCGCGCTGCTGTTGCAACTGATCCCGCGCACCGCCACAACGCTCATCAAGGTCTTCACCGTGGGCGCCACCGCGGCCACCGCGGTGGTGGTCTGGGCCTTGGTCGCCGGGATGAACGGGACGGCGCAGTCGGCGGGACCGCTGAGCTTCCACTACGAGGAGATTCACACCTGGATCCCTGAGATCGGCGCCGGCTACCACCTCGGCCTCGACGGAATCTCGGCGTGGATCCTGGCGCTCAACGCCGGCGTGTTCCTGCTCGGTGCGGTGCTGCTGTCGCGACGGACCAGCGATCGTCTCAAGTTGTTCTGCGGGCTGCTTTTGCTCACCGAGACCATGACCGCCGGGGTCCTGCTCAGCCTCGACCTGCTGCTCTTCTACCTGTTCTGGGAGGGGATGCTGATCCCGCTTTACTTCCTTCTGTCCAACTATGGCAACGAGAACCGGGGCCGGGCGACGTTGAAGTTCATCGGCTACACGGTGGCCGGCAGCCTGCTCATGCTCGTCGCGATCATCGCGCTGCGGTTCGCCAGCACGAGCGGGTCCTTCGACATCACCAAGCTGATCGACGGTCAGATGTCGCGCACGCCGCTGGTCATCCCCTGGGTGAACATCAGCACTTTCAGCCCCGAGCAGTGGGCCTTCCTCGGCTTCGCCGCCGCCTTCGCCATCAAGATCCCCATGGTCCCGTTCCACACCTGGCTGCCGGATCTGTACGAGTCGGCGCCGGTGCCGGTGCTGGTGTTCTTCGCCGGGCTGGTCAGCAAGCTCGGGGCCTACGGCTTCATCCGCTTCGGTCTGACGCTGTTCCCGGACGCCGTCAACACCTTCAAATGGTTCTTCGCCGCGCTGGCGGTGCTGAGCATCATCTACGGCGCGCTCATGGCGCTGAGCGAGACGGACCTCAAGCGCATCGTCGCCTACTCCAGCATCAGCCACCTCGGGTTCATCACACTGGGGATCTTCACCCTGACCATCAACGGCGTCAACGGCGCCGTGATCCAGATGGTCAACCACGGCATCATCATCACCGCGCTGTTCATCATCGTCGGGCTGGTGGAGGAGCGCACCGGCACCCGCGACATCCGCGAGCTCGCCGGCCTGGAGAAGCGCATGCCGTGGCTCTATGCCTTCTTCCTCGTGGCCACGCTGGCGGGACTCGGCATGCCGGGGATGAACTCCTTCGTCGGCGAGTTCTCCATCATGCTCGGCGCCTTCCAGCTCCACCCGGTGTACGCGGTGGCCGCGGGCATTGGAGTTGTGCTGGCCAGCTGGTACATGCTGCGGCTCCATCAGGGCCTGATGCACGATCCGCCTCAGCCGCGCACCGAGAACGTCCGCGACATCCGTCTCGGTCAGGGCCTGGTGCTGCTGCCGCTAACGGCCCTCATGGTTCTGATCGGGGTGTTCCCACGCCCCATCGCTGACGTCGCGCGCTCCAGCGTGCAGCAGGCGGTCGCCGTCGCCGATAGCGCGCCCCCGGCAACGGCGCTGGTCGCGATTCCGTCGGGCACCTCGCCAGCAGCGGCGCCGTGACCGTGCTCGCCGCACTGCCGGCGCTGACCACTCCCAACGGGGTCGACATCCTCGGCATCCTCCCCGAGGTTATCCTCGCGGGCGGGTTCGTCAGCCTGCTGATGCTCGACCTGGTGACCAGCCCAGCGCAACGCGGCTGGTTGGCGGGCTTCAGCCTGGTCGCGGTGGCGGCGGCGTTCGGCGCCACCGTGTGGGGATGGTTCGACGCCGCCACCCCCCACACCGTGTACTTCGGGTCGTTCGCCTACGACCGCTTCGGCCTCTTCGTCAACGCCATCATCCTGCTCAGCACAGCCCTGGTGCTGATGATCAGCCCGATGTACCTCAACCGCCGAGGCCTGCACTACGGGGAGTACTACTCGCTCATCCTGGCCGCGGCGACCGGGATGATGATCCTCGCCGGCGCCAGCAGCCTGATGGTGATCTTCCTCGCCATCGAGCTGCTCTCGATCGCGCTGTACATCCTCAGCGGCTTCAGCCGCACCGAGCCCCGCTCCCAGGAGGCGGCGCTGAAATACCTGCTGCTCGGTGGATTCGCCTCCGGGTTCCTGCTGTTCGGCATGGCCCTCATCTACGGCGAGACCGGGCACACGCAGCTCGCCCAGATCGCCTCGGCTCTGCAGAGTGCGGGCAACTCCGTCGATCCGCTGCTCATGGCCGGCATCGCGCTCCTGTTCGTTGGCCTCGCCTTCAAGATCAGCGCCGCTCCCTTCCACACCTGGACCCCCGACGTCTACCAGGGCGCGCCGACGTCGGTCACCACCTTCATGAGCGTCACCACCAAGGTGGCGGCATTCGCCGCGCTGATACGCGTCTTCACGTACACGCTGGGCGAGCCCGCGGTGTACGACCGCTGGAAGGTGATCGTGTACATCGTGGCGATCGCCTCGATGGTCATCGGCAACGTCGCCGCGCTCCGCCAGACCAGCCTCAAGCGCGTGCTCGGATATTCCGGCATCGCTCAGGGCGGCTACATCCTCATCGGCGTCGTGGTGCTCAGCCCGTTGGGCACCATCGCCGCGTTGTACTACCTGGCGGCCTACGCGGTGACCAACATCGGCGCCTTCGCGGTCATCACCATCATGGCCGGGCGCGGCGAGGACATGGACAGCTACGACAGCCTCCGCGGCCTGGCGTTCCGGAGGCCGTACGTGGCCGCGGCGATGGGCCTCTCCCTGCTCTCCCTGGGAGGATTCCCGCCGACAGCGGGGTTCTTCGCGAAGTTCTTCGTCTTCGCCGCCGCCATCGGCGCACACCAGGTGCCGCTGGCTCTCTGGGGCATCGCCACCAGCGCCGTCTCGGTCTTCTACTACCTGCGCATCGCACTGCTGATGTACACGCGCCCCGGACCTGACCAGCCCGTGTACAACTGGTCGCGCACCTCGCCGCTGGGAGCCGGCGTGCTCGCGCTGACGGGAGCGGGAACACTGGTGCTGGGCATCTTCGTCAGCCTGCTGTACAACGTCGCCGTGGCGGCGCAGCACGGCGTGCTGCCGAGCAGCTTGATCTGACAGGGGCCGGGGGCAGATCCCCCGCCCCTCACTCCGGGTTGAGCACCAGCTCGCGAACCGCCGCCAGCGGCGGAAACCCGCTGCCGAGCATGGTCTCGTGGAAGGAGCGCAGGCTGAACCCCGGTCTCCTCTGCAGCTCGGCGCGCCACTCCAGGATCTGCAGCTTCCCGTATGTGTACGCCAGGTACATGGGGTCGTACGTCCCGCGGTCCGCCTCACGGCGAGCTGGAAACTCGGCCATTCCCGCGCTCGCGACGAACAGCGCGGTGGCGTCGTCGACGGAGGCGCCCTCCGTGTGCAGCATCAAGGTGGCGCGGAAGCGGCAGGCGCGGAGCAGAGCATCGTGGATCTGAGCGAGGTGGAGGAGAGGTCGACCGTCGGCCAATCCCTGCTCGATCGCGAGCTGTTCGGCGTAGTGGGCCCAGCCCTCGCCGAACCCCGAGACGAAGCCCACCCGCCGCAGCATGCTGCGCTGCCTATGTGCGTGGCCGAAATGCACGAAGTGCCCTGGGTACACCTCGTGAACCGCGATGTTCTCGAGGCTCCAGCGGTTGAAGGATCGCAGCCATTCCTCCGCCTGCTGCTCGCTCATCGAGTCGTCAACCGGTGTGACCATGTAGTTGCTCTCCACCTCGGCGTCAGCGAGGGTGCCGGCCGGGTCCAGGGCGGCGGTGACAAAGCGCAGGTAGGGCGGGGACGCGATCACGCGGCACCGCGTGTCGGGGATTGAGAGCGCGTTGGTGTCGCGCCAGAACTGCCGGAGTCGCTCCAGGCTGGCGGCTGCGTCGTCGATCAGGGAGCCGGCGGTGGGGTGATCGGCCTCCATGGTCGCCAGCGCCGCCGCCACCCCGCCGGCACCCGCGATGCCGTGCGCCACCTCCTCGAATCGGGCGCGCAGGTGAGCCCGCTCGGCGTCCGCCATCGCGCGCAGCCCGGCGAGGCTCTCGCTGACGCCCTCCTGAGCGTCCAGCATGGCGAGAAAACGCTGCTCCCCCAGGGCGGCGTCGGGGTGGGTTTGGCGAGCCTCGATGCTCTCCGCGAACCCCGCGCAGGCAAGCGCGGCTGCGGCGGCGCGTGTCCGCAGCCGGGCACGCAGGTCAGGATGACCGGGAAGCGGCAACGCGTCGTCGATGTCCTTGGCGTAGAAGCCGGCCAGTCCGCGGGCAACGCCGATGGCGACTCGGCGCGGGCCGGCGTCGAGAGAATCGCCGAGCTCGTCGAGCGCCGCGTCGAGCCAGCTGGGCAGCTGGTCGAGCTGGCGAGCCAGCCCCTCCGCGCGCACCTCGACCGGAGCGTAGTCATGTGTGCAATACGGCTGCGGATCCGCTCCGCGGAAGATCGCCGACAGCGGGTTGCGGCGCCCCGCGTCCAGCTCGACCAGCCGAAAGTGCTCGAGGGCGAGGCGCTGGCGGAGGGTGATCTGGTCGGCGCGCTCCTCGACGCCACGAGCGGTGACGCTGTCCAACTCCGCCGCCAGGTCGTCGAGCTGACGCACGCGGTGCGCGGTCGCCGCAGCACCCACCGGACCCAGCCGGCCGTCGTAGGAGTGATCGCCTGCGGCACGGGCGTCGCCCGGGCTGAAGTCGAACAGCTCGGCCACGTAGCGGTCGCCGAGGTCCTCGAGGCGGGAGAGGGGGGAACCTGGCATCGCGAGAGTCTAGGCCGCCGACCTAGACTCGCCGGCGTGGAGGAGACCCTGCGCCGTCAGCTGGCCGCCATCGTCGGCGACACCGGGCTCGGCTCCGGTAACGCGGTGCTGCCGGCCAATATCGTGCAGCTGCGCGAGGTACTGGCGACGTGTGCCGCCACCGGGGCCGCCGTCGTACCGGATCAGTCAAGGCTGGCGGCCGGCGCGGACGTCGTGATCAGCACCGCTCACCTCAACTCCGTGCTGCTCGACCCGGAGAGCCTGCTTCTGCACGCCGGGGCGGCCGCCTCCTGGACGGCAATTCGTGGGGCGGCTGCGGCCGGGCGCCTTGCCGTCAGCGGGCTGCCCAGCCTGCGCAGCGACACGGCGGGGGAGTCGGTCGCGCTGGGAGAGATCGCTCATCGCACCCTGGCAGGCGTTCACATCCTCACCGCCGCCGGGGTGCTCATCTCCGCGGGGGGCCGGACGCTCAAGGACGTGGTCGGGTACGACCTACCGGGGCTGGCACTCGGCAGTGGCGACCGCCTCGGACTGATCGTCGCGGTGGCGCTGCGGCTGGAGCCGGCCGGGGCGCGCACCCCCGCTGAGCCCGGGCTCGGTCCCTGGCGCGGTGAGGCGGCGGTCGACGTCGTCGCCGCGTTCACCGGCTGACCTGAGGTCAGACGACGTCGCCGGCCTCTGACTGGCTGCTCGACACCGTGGTGGCCTCGTCCGCGCGCGGAGGGCGATAGGTCGTCTCGCGTAGCTGTCCGTTGTCGTAGTCGAGCTCGAGCATGCCCCCCTTGGCGCACTGGAGGCGGTGCAGCGCCCAGGCGGGGCGGCCCTCGCTGCGCACCCAGAAAGCCTGGATGGGGTCGCCATGGCTGACGCAGATGCCGCCCTCGGCGGGGGCAGTCGCCAGAATCTGACGGATCGGTCGCTCGACTCGATCGGCCATCTCCTCGACGCGCTCGTCGTTGGGCATGAGCCCCGGCCACACCATGTGGATCAACCACAGTGGCCTGCGCCAGGGCACGTGCTTGGGGCGGATGCCCTGGAGGTAGTGTCCGAACCGAGCCTCGACGAGGTCGTCGGTCACGTTAATGGTCGATCCGGGGATGTGACCGGCGATGATCTCAGCAGTCTGCCGGGCGCGTTCCAGAGGGCTGGTGAAGATCTGGCGGGCGCCCGTGGTTGAGAGGGTGCTGCCGAGCGCGTCCGCCTGGCGGATGCCCTTCTCGCTGAGCGGGAAATCGGGGAGGTGCCCGTAGAGCACGCCGTGGGGATTGCGGACATCACAGTGGCGGGCCAGATAGACGCGCGTGTGCGGCTCTGAGGACATGGCGACGATGCTACGGGATCGGGAGCCCCGCTCCACCCGGCGTCGCGGGCGGCGCGCGCTACCCTCGGTCGGATGAGCGCGCACGAG
Source organism: Candidatus Dormiibacterota bacterium (assembly GCA_036844485.1). Taxonomy (GTDB): domain Bacteria; phylum Chloroflexota; class Dormibacteria; order Aeolococcales; family Aeolococcaceae; genus Aeolococcus. The sequence continues at coordinate 7,191 of DAIUFS010000008.1, forward strand.
TCGGCGGACAGCTCCTCGGACTGGGACGCGGCCACCTATGACCGGGTCGCCGATCCTCAGACGCGGTGGGGGATTGCAGTGCTGGACCGACTCCCCCTGGAGGGCGATGAGACAGTCATCGACGCCGGCTGCGGCACCGGCCGCGTCACGCAGCACCTTCTCCGCGGCCTGCCGCGGGGCAGGGTGGTGGCCCTCGACGCGTCCGCCGCAATGCTCGAGGAGGCCCGGCGGCGGCTGGCCGGCGACGACCGCGTGCGCTTCGTCCACGCCAACCTGCTCTCGTTCACGGACAGGGACATCGGCGATGCGGCCCCGGTGGATGCCGTGTTCTCCACCGCGACGTTCCACTGGGTGCTCGACCACGGCCGTCTCTTCGCCAATCTCGCCGCCGTGCTCCGCCCGGGCGGGCGGCTGGTGGCGCAGTGCGGCGCGCGGGGCAACATCGACGGGCTCACTGCGGTGGTCCGCAGCCTTGGGGTCGAACGGCCGGGAACCTGGTTCTATGCGTCCGCGGACGACACGGTCATCCGTCTGGAGGAGGCAGGGTTCGTCGACATCGACGTCTGGATCAACAAGGAGCCGACCCCGTTCGACACCACACAGGAGCTGCGCGACTTTCTCGAGGCGGTGTGTGTGCGCGAGGCTGTTGCCACGATGGACGATCGAGAGCGCGAGGGTTTTCTCAACGCTCTGGTGGCGCGCATGCCGGAGCGCGTCATCGACTACGTGCGGCTCAACATCGTGGCAGTGCGTGGTCCCTGACACGCTGATCGATTGACATGAATTCCAGGACCGGATTCGGCTCGCCGCTGGGCACGCGAAGGGTCGCCGCGATGGGCACCGGCTACCCTGTGCGCGCTCGAACCAGTCGCCGAGGCGGCCCATCTGCTCGGCGTTTGAGGCGTGTGCGAGGCCATATCGTGAGCGCGTTGACGATCGCCTCGCTTTAGGCTTCGAGCGGGATTACCTTCGTTGGCGCCGGCACCCTCGTCGGTGGGTGCAGCAATACCACGAGGGCCATGAGTACTGCACACTCGCCGGCGGCAAGGAGCGGGGGACCGGAGGGACGGCCCAACAGAGTGCAGACCCCCAGGCACATCCAAGGGAGGGCGACCAAGAATGGCAGGAGCGTCCCGGCCGGTTTGAGCCCGAGGCGGGCGAGAGCGGGTAGTCCGAACACCAGCGCATAGGTCGAGCCCAACGGGGCGAAGAGCGCGGTCACCAGCAATGCAGCCGCGCACCGGTCCAGGCTCAGGCCCCTGCGGAGGAGGTACATGCACCAGGAGGTCGAGCACACCAGCAGGAACGCATTGCCACTCAAGCCTAGCTGGACGATGGGCCGGAACACCCCGTAGGCCGGATAGGTTTTGAGTGCCGCGAGGTACTCGGCGGGCCATGATGGGTCGATCAAGCTCACGACCACTGTGGCCGGGATCAGGACCATACCGGCGCCGAAGACGATTCTCCCCAGCGCCCTCCAACCGGTCGTCTTCGCCGCCCAGATGAGCAGGACCACGGCGATGGGGATGAGATTGGCGAGGCGTATGGATCCGATACCGAGCATGATGCCCACGATCAGCCAGTCTCCTTTCCGTGCAGACAGGAGCGCCCCGGCCAGAGCGGCGAGCCCGATCGCCGTTCCGAACTGACCAAACGCCACCAGGCTGATGGCTGACACGGATCCACCCAGTCCGAGTGTCACCCAGGGCACCGTCCCATCCTCTCGACGGCCCCAGCCCACGATGACAGCCACGAGGAGGATGACCGACAACCACTGAACGACCCCGACGGCGGTGGTGGCAGGAAGCGATCCCACCCAACTCAACAGCACCAACCACGGCGGCGCGTAGAAGTTGCCGTTATTGCCGAGGGTGAGCTGGATATCGCCAGTCCCCCAGAACTGGCGAATCCCATTCCGAACCAGGACCAAGTCACTTGGCCACCAGGAGCCGCCGCTGAAGTGGAGCATCACCCAGGAGATGATCACGATCGGCAACCCGACGAGGATGGCGGGGCCGAGGCGCCGGACCATCGCGGCGTTCATTGGGCCTCCCTGCGTGCGCGTGCCGCCGTGCCCGCGCCCACAAACTCGGCGTGCTCGGGCGCCTCATGGCGCTCCCCATCCTTCCTACGATCCGATTGGTCGTGGACACCTCGCGCGTGGGGGCCGAAAACGGCGAGAGGCGATTCGCCGGCCTCCAAACAGCTCACACATCGTCCCTCGCCTCGCTCAGCACACGTCTTGCGACGGGAGGGCCGGACCGCGGTTGATGGTGAGAGCGCCTCATGCACAGAGTTCATTTCCCTGGAACAGTTGCAGGCAAGCGAGGCGAACGATTGCGTTCTGTCCAACACACTGGGGCCCCGCCGAAGGAGGGATGGGGAGCGTGGCAGGACTGTTTCCACCCCGATTCAGCCAGGCTAAGCCACTCACTTGCCCTTTGGGCTTGACCCGCTAAGACGGACCACCATGATGTGGGGAACAACCCCGCAGAGCAGGCTCAGATCGCTCGACGGGAACGGCGAAAGTTCAGCGGCGAGTACACGGCTGAGGTATGTTCGAAGAGGAACGCTCGATCCTCAAGAAGGCCGCAACTTTCTTCGCCAAGAAGACGCGGTGAGCCGCTTTCGGTTCATCGAGGTGGAGAAGGTCAATCACTAAGCGCCCCCGGTAGGAATCGAACCTACGACCAACCGCTTAGAAGGCGGCTGCTCTATCCGCTGAGCTACGAGGGCCCGGCCAGTGTGCCCCATATAATCGCTGAGCTTCCGGGGTGGCTATAGCTCAGCTGGTTAGAGTGCCAGGTTGTGGCCCTGGAGGTCGAGGGTTCAAATCCCTCTAGCCACCCCAGAGGTCGCCGTCGCCTGCGCTAGTCCGTGGGCGACGGCGTCGGCGGTGGCAGCGCCCACCTGCACGGGCACCTGGCCGCCGTTGAGCAGCGCGCCGGCGTGGGCCAGCCAGCGCGTATCCGCCGCCACAGTGTCGAGCAGCGGATCGCCGCCGAGACGCGCCACGAAGCGGGCGGCGATCCAAGCGAGGCGGCCGCTGCCGGTGTCCGCGGCAAAGCTGTTGGCCTGCTCCACAAGCCGCGTTCCCGTGGCGAGGATGGCCATGCGGCGCGCCAGGCGTCGGACGGGCAGTTGCTGCGCCTCGGTATCGGCGCCCGCCAGCACATCGAGAGTCGCGGCGAGCATGCGGATCTCACCGAGCAGCGGCGCCCCCAGCGCAGACGCCGGCCCTCCCGCGGCGGCGCCCTCCGCGCGCCGTTCCAGGTCACCGAGGAAATGCTCACCGGCGCCGGCTCTCAGCGCACGCAGGACGTCGAGCGCGATGACATTGCCCGATCCCTCCCAGATGGCGTGCACGGAGACGTCGCGAAGCAGCCGCGCGTCGGGCCAGTCCTCGATGAACCCATTGCCGCCGCGGATCTCCATGGCGTCGCCGCCGCAGATTCTGGCGCGCTCGGTGAAGTAACCCTTGAAGAGCGGCGTGAGCAGGCGCAGCGCCCCCGTCGCCTCTACGTCGCCGGCGTCGGCTGTGTCGAGCAATTCGCTGGCGGCGACCGTGGCGGTGAGCGCAGCCGTGGAATCGACAACCAGCTCGGCGAGGCTGTCGCGCATCAGCGGGTGGGTCTGCAAGATCCCGCCGAAGGTGCTGCGCTGCGCCGTGTGCGCCAGAGCCTCGATGGTGTTGCGACGCATCGCCCCCGCCGTGGCGGCCACGATGCCGACGCGCGTCAGCGACACCATGTCCATCATCTGGCGCATGCCGCGCTCGAGCTGGCCCACCTGCCAGGCGAACGCCCCGCGCAGGCCCACCTCGCCGGAGGCCATCGCACGAGTGCCGAACTTGTTCTTGAGGCGGTGGATGAGGATGGCATTGCGTGACCCGTCCTCGAGCAGATGGGGCATGAGGAAGAGTCCGAGCCCCGCCGGCCCCGCTGGCGCACCCTCGGGGCGGGCCATGACCAGCACGAGGTCCGACTGCGGACAGCTCGCGAACCACTTCTCACCGTGCAGCCGCCAGCTCCCGTCGTCGTCGCGCACCGCCACCGTCTCGTTGGCGCCGACGTCGGACCCGCCGGCCTTCTCGGTAAGAAACATCGCCGAGGTGGAGTGGCCACCGGTGTCATCGGCGATGCGCGGCACGAAGCGCTCCGCGAGCGCGGAGTCGTTGCGCGTCAGGCAGCGCGCCATGGCGTCCATCATCCCCACCGGGCACCCGGTGATCGCCTGGTCCGCCTGGAGGAACATGTAGGACACAGCGCTGGTCAGCGCGCGAGGAGCCACCCTGTGCAGGCCGCGCCATCCCGGCAGGTGCGCGCAGCGCACCGTGCCGAAGCCCAGCACAGTGGTGATGAGCTCGTCGTAGGCGGGATGGAACTCGATGTCGTCGATGCGCGCGCCGCGGGCGTCGTATTGGTGGAGGACAGGCGGGTGGCGGTCGGCAGCCTGCGCCAGCGCCTCGACGCGCTGCGGCACCAGCTCACCGAGCTCACGCAGTGCACCGTCCGCAACCGCCCATACCGACTCGCCCACGCTGTCGCGGAGCAGCCAGCGGAGATGTTCGTCGCTGCTGTACCAGTCGTGCTGCGGCGGTGCCGGGATGTGCCGGGCGCCGGGATCGCTGGGCAGCATGCGCTCAGCTTACGCCGAGGCCAGCGCGGCGCCGTGCCACTGCCCGCGCGCGGTCAGGACGTCGCGGAGCAGGCGGGGACGGTCGGTCATGATGGCGTCGACGCCGAGGTCGAGCAGCGTGCCCATCTCCGAGGCGTCGTCGATGGTCCACGCGTGGACCTGCAACCCGGCGCGGTGGGCGGCATCGACAAAGCGCTCATCAACCACCACCAGGCGGCGCGCGCGCACCGGGACCTGGAGGCAGTCGGCTTGGAGACGGGGCATGCGGCGGGTTCGCGATGCCAGCCACGCGGTGGTGAGGCTGCCCGGCCCCATCGAGGTGCAGATGCCGCCACCCGACAGCCGGCGCACCCGGCGAAGGCGATCGTCGGAGAACGAGCCGATGCACACCCTCTCGAAGGCGTTGAGGCGGCGGAGGAGGTCGACCAGCGGCTCCACCACGGCGTCCGACTTGGTGTCGATGTTGACAAAGACGTCGGGCCAGCGAGTCAGGACCTCCTCCATGGTGGGCACCCGGATTCCCGTGCCGCGCAAGGGATATCCCCGCCCATCAGGGCTGAAGTGATAGGCGGCGTCGGCCCCGGCGATGATGTCCGAGGTCACCGCCGAGAGGCGCCCGCTGCGATCCGTGATCCGGTCGAGCACGTGGTCGTGGAAGGAGAAGACCACTCCGTCGCTGCTCAGATGGGCGTCGGTCTCGAGATGGTGGTAGCCAAGCTCCACCGCCGCATCGAAAGCGGGCAGCGTGTTCTCGGGCAGCTCCTCGGCGCCCCCCCGATGGGCGATGGCGATCGGGGTGGGGTGGTCGAGGAACGCGCGCGTGCCCATGAATGTGAGGCTAGCGCGCCCGGCGGTGGTCAGACCGCGGCTCGCGCGCTCTCCTGGAGCAGGAGGTCGCAGGTGGCGGCTGCCCGGCGTCCGGCGGCCATGGCGTCGACCACCAGCGCCGCTCCCATCACCGCGTCGCCGGCAGCGACCACCACGGGGCCGGCGCTGAGCTCCTCGTCGACGGCGATGAGCGCGTTGTCATGGAGATCGACCCCGAGCTGCGCGAACAGCGGCGAGGGGCGCACCCCGGCGAAGCCGATGGCCAGCAGGACCAGGTCCGCGTCGATGCGTCGCTCGGTCCCGGAGCGGCGGACCAGCCCGCGCCCCCCGGCGCTGAGGTCGCGGTCCACATCCACCACCGTGATGCCGCGCACCCGGCCCTGGGCATCGCCTTCGAATCCGAGGACCTCGATCCCGAAGGCGCGGACGCCGCCCTCCTCGTGGGCAGCATGGCTGCGCAGCACCAGCGGCCACTGCGGCCACGGGTTCGACTCGGGGCGGATGCGCGGCGGCTCAGGGTAGATGACCAGCTGCTGCACCGACGCACAGGCCTCGCGGTGGGAGTCGCCCAGACAGTCAGCGGCCGTGTCGCCGCCGCCGATGATGGCCACCATGCGACCCGCCGCGCTCACCACCTCCCGGGTGTCGCCGGCGACACGGCGGTTCTGGCCGATGAGGTAGTCCATGGCCAGATGGATGCCGTCGAGGTGGCGACCCGGAAGGTCGACCTCGCGCGCCTGCTCGGCTCCGACGGCGAGGACGACGGCATCGTGCCGCTGCAGCAGTTCCTCACCAGTGATGTCGACGCCGCAGTCGTACTTGCACTCGAGGCTGATGCCCTCGGCGCTGAGCAGGTCGAGGCGGCGGTCGAGCACCGCCTTGTCCATCTTGAAGTCGGGGATGCCATAGCGAAGCAGGCCGCCCGGCCGGTCGGCTCGCTCGTAGACGACGACGCGATGGCCGGCGCGGTTCAACTGCTGTGCGGCCGTCAGCCCGGCCGGACCCGAGCCGACCACGGCGACGGATCGGCCAGTGCGGTGCGCGGGCGGGCGCGGCCTGACCCAGCCGTTGGCAAAGGCGGTGTCGATGGCGGTGCGCTCGATCTCCTTGATGCTCACCGCGTCGCCGCCGATGGCGAGCACGCAGGCGGGCTCGCACGGTGCGGGGCAGAGCCGCCCCGTGAATTCGGGGAAGTTGTTGGTGCTCTCCAGGTTCTCGAACGCTCCTCGCCACTCGCCGCTGCGGGCCAGCCCGTTCCACTCCGGGATCAGGTTTCCCAACGGACAGGCGTTGTGGCAGAAGGGGACTCCGCAATCCATGCAGCGCCCCGCCTGGGCCTCGACGGTGGCCAGCGGGAGCGGATGGATGAGCTCACCATGATCCCGGACCCGTTCCGCGACGGCGCGATACGGCGAGGTGCGCCGGGGGATTTCCAGAAAATCGCGCCTGCCCATCACACAGCCACCTCGAGAGCCACCCGCCGCGCCGCCAGGGCGCGCTCATAGTCGAGGGGGAGCACCTTGACGAACCGCCCCAGCGCCAGCGGCCAGCTCTCCAACAGCCCCTCGGCCACGGGGCTGCGGGTATACGAGAGGTGGTGCTCGAGCAGCTCCCGAACCACCGGCCCGTCGATGTCCTGGTCAGGCTCGGCCAGGCGCACCATGCCGGTGTTGCAGCGCTGCGCGAAGTTGCCGTCGACGTCCAGGACATAGGCGAGGCCGCCGCTCATCCCCGCGGCGACGTTGCGTCCTGTGCGTCCCAGGATGACCACGACCCCGCCGGTCATGTACTCGAGCGCATGGTCGCCGGTCCCCTCGACCACGGCGTGGGCCCCGCTGTTGCGCACCGCGAATCGCTCCCCGGCGACACCGCGCACGAAGAGCTCGCCGGAGGTGGCTCCGTAGAGCAGCACGTTGCCGGCGATGACGTTGTCGTCGGCCTGGCGGCGAGCGTGGGCGGGTGGAACCACGACGATCCGTCCCCCGCTGAGCCCCTTGCCGCAGCCGTCGTTGACCTCGCCGTACACAGTCAGGGTGATGCCCGCGGCCAGCCATGCTCCCAGCGACTGGCCCGCGCTGCCCGCGAGGTCGACGCGGATGGTGTCGTGGGGAAGGCCGGCCGCGCCGTGCCGAGACGCCACCTCGCCGCTGAGCCGGGCTCCGACGCTGCGATCACCGTTGCCCACCGGCATGCGCACCTGCAGTGGGGTGGCCCGCTCCAGCGCGTCGCCGGCCAGGGCGATGACCCGCTCGTCGATGTCGCCGGCACAGACGTGGGCGGCACGCGGCAGCGAGTGCAGCGGTTCTCCGGGAGACGACAGCAGACGCGACAGGTCGACGTCCCCGCTGCCGTCCACCTGGTGGAGGAGATCCACACGCCCCACCAGCTCGTCGAAGCGGTGCACTCCCAGGCGTGCCATCCAGCGGCGCACGTCCTCGGCCAGGAAGAGCATGAAGGTGACGATGTGCTCCGCACGGCCCGTGTAGCGCTCGCGCAGCTGGGGGTCCTGGGTGGCGATGCCCACCGGGCAGGTGTTGAGGTGGCAGACGCGCATCATCACGCAGCCGGCGGCGACCAGCGGAGCGGTGGCGAAGGCGAACTCCTCGGCGCCCAGCAGGGCGGCGACCACGACGTCGCGCCCGGTGCGCATCAGCCCGTCGCTCTGCAGCACGACGCGGTCGCGCAGGCCGTTGGCGACGAGCGTCTGCTGCGCCTCGGCGAGCCCCAGCTCCCAGGGCGCGCCGGCGTGGGTGAGCGACGACAGGGGAGCAGCTCCGGTGCCGCCCTCGTACCCGGAGATCACGATGTGGTCGGCGCGCGCCTTGGCAACAGCGGCCGCGACCGGACCGACGCCCATCTCCGCGACCAGCTTGACGCTGATGCGGGCGCGCGGGTTGATCGAGCGCAGGTCGTGGATCAGCTGGGCGAGGTCCTCCACCGAGTAGACGTCGTGGTGTGGTGGGGGAGAGATCAGCCCGACACCGGGTGTGGCGTGGCGAAGATGCGCGATGGTGACGTCGACCTTGTCGCCGGGCAGCTGGCCCCCCTCGCCCGGCTTGGCCCCCTGGGCAACCTTGATCTGGATCTCATCGGAGTTGATGAGATAGTCGGCGGTGACGCCGAACCGGGCCGACGCGACCTGGTGGATGGCGCTCCGCCTCGAGTCCCCGCCGTCGGGCACGTACCGGGCGGCGTCCTCGCCGCCCTCGCCGGTGTTAGAGCGGCCGCCGATGCGGTTCATCGCTATCGCCAGGGTCTCGTGCATCTCCGGGGAGATCGAGCCCAGGGACATGGCTCCGGTCGCAAAGCGGTGCACCAGGGTGGCAGCGCTTTCCACCTCGTCGATGGGCACGGGGACGGCGGCCTCGCGGATGGCGAGGAGTCCGCGGAGCGTGCGTCGTTCCGCCGATTCGCGATCGGCGATGGCCACGTAGTGGGCGAAGTGCTCCGCCGACCCGGACCGCACCGCGTGCTGCAGGGCGCCGATGACCTCCGGGTTCCAGGCCCTCTTCTCGCCGTCGCGGCGCCAGCGGTAGTAGCCACCGCCGTCGAGGGCGTCGGGTGGAGCGCCTGTGTTGGGGAAGGCCTGATCGTGGCGGCGCTGCGCGTCGGCGGCGATGCGGTCGAGGCCGGCGCCCCCGATGCGCGTCGGGGTTCCCGTGAAGTACCGCTCAACCACCTGTTCGGAGAGGCCGATCGCTTCGAAGAGCTGGGCGCCGCAGTAGGAGAGAACAGTGGAGATGCCCATCTTGGCGATGATCTTGAGCAGCCCCTTGCGCAGCGCGGTGATGACGTTGCGCTGGGCGTTGTCAGAGTCGAGCTTCTCGATCGTCCCGCTGATGGCCAGCTCGGCGGCGGTGTCGAGCAGCAGGTAGGGATTGACCGCCTCGGCGCCGAAGCCGATGAGGAGGGCGAGGTGGGCAACCTCGCGCGGTTCCCCGCTCTCGACCACGAGCCCGACGCCGGTGCGGGTGCGCTCGCGGATGAGGTGGTGATGCACCGCGGCGATTGCCAGCAGCGAGGGGATGGGGACATGGCTGGCATCAGCGCCGCGATCACTGAGGATGAGGATCGTCCGACCGGCCGCGACCGCGTCCGATGACAGCCGGCAGATCCTCTCCAGACCCTCCTCCAGCCCCGCGACACCGCGACCGCGGTGAAAGACGGCGGTGATGGTCTCGGAGGGGAACTGGCGCTGTGTGACGTGGCGGATGGTGGCCAGGTCACCGCTGGTGAGAATCGGGTGCGGCATCTCCAGGCGCGCGGCCTGGGTGGGCCCCTGGTCGAGCAGGTTGCCACCCGCTCCGAGCGAGGTCACCAGCGACATCACCGCCGCCTCTCTGATGGGATCGATGGGCGGGTTGGTGACCTGGGCGAAGAGCTGTTTGAAATACGCGAAGAGCGGTTGGGGCCGCTTGCTCAACACCGCCAGAGGTGCGTCGTTGCCCATCGAGCCGACGGGCTCCTCGCCCTTGGCTGCCATGGGGGTGACTAGGAGGCGCACGTCCTCGTCGGTCCAGCCGAAGAGGTGCTGGCGGATGCGCAGTGTCCCAGCGTCCGGTTCCTGCTGTTCGGTGCCGGGGGTCAGCTCGTCGAGGTGGACGGTGCCGCCACGGATCCACTCCGCATAGGGATGACGACTCGCCAGCTGACGCTTGCAGGCTCCGTCATCGAGGATGGCGCCTGCCTCGGTGTCGACAAGCAGCAGACGGCCCGGGTCGAGCCGCCACTTCTTGACGATGCGCTCCTCGGGGATGTCGAGCACCCCGGCTTCCGACGCCATGACCACCAGGCCGTCGTCGGTCACCAGGTAACGCGCGGGGCGCAGGCCGTTGCGATCGAGACACGCACCCACGAGGCGGCCGTCGGTGAACGCGATGGCGGCAGGCCCGTCCCACGGCTCCAGCAGGTTGGCGTGGAACTCGTAGAAGGCGCGGCGCTCATCGTCGAGCAGCTCGTTGCCCTCCCATGCCTCCGGGATCATCATCATCATGGCGTGCTCGACGGAGCGGCCCGACATGGTGAGCAGCTCGAGCGCGTTGTCGAACTGCGTCGAGTCCGAGCCGTCGCCGTCGAGCACATCGCGAACCTTCTCGACGTCGTCGCCGAACAGCGCGCTGCGGAACTTCGACTGCCGCGCGCGCATCCAGGCGGTGTTGCCGCGCAGGGTGTTGATCTCCCCGTTGTGCGCGCAGAGCCGGGCCGGCTGGGCGAGGTCCCAGCGCGGCAGCACATTGGTCGAGAAGCGCGCGTGGACGATGGCCAGCGCCGACACGACGGTCTCGTCACGCAGGTCGCTGTAGAAGCGGCCGAGCTGCTCGGCGGTCAGCATCCCCTTGTAGACGACTGTGCGGCTGCTCAGGCTGGCGATGTGGAGCGCGCGACGGTCCATGCCCGCCAGCCGCGCTCGCGCCTCGACGACGCGCCGGAGCACGTAGAGACGGCGCTCCAGGGCGTCGCCGTCCAGGCCCACGGCCGCGACGAAGAACTGCTCGATGTGGGGCATGCCCGCCTGGGCGGTGGTCCCGGGCGCGCTGGCGTCCACCGGCACGGCGCGCCAGCCGAGCAGGCGCACACCCTCGTCGGCGCAGCACTCCGCGATCAGCGTCCGCGCCCGGCGCCGCGCCGCGGTTGCCGGGGGCAGGAACGCCATCCCCACGCCATACGCGCCGGCCGCCGGAAGGGGAACGGGGGAGGCGGCGCGAAGGAAGTCGTGCGGCACCTGGAGGAGGATGCCGGCGCCGTCTCCGGTGTCCGGGTCAGCCCCGGTGGCGCCGCGGTGCCCGAGGTTGACGAGGGCACGCATCGCCGATGCCACGATGTGGTGCTCGGGGCGCCCAGTCGTGGTGGCGACAAAGGCGACTCCGCAGCCATCGTGCTCGAACCGCGGGTCGCGAAGATCGCGGTCGGTCGTCGTCGGGGCGCTCATCCGTTCGATTCCCTGGGAGCTTGACAGGACCTGGTCGACCGATCAAGTCCCAATCTTGGCGGGTTGCTGGGTTTTCGCGCTCATCTGATCGGGATCGATGCCAGATTCGCTACGATCGAATCCAGTTCACGCCTGTTCTGCACCGATGCGCCGCGCTGCCGGCGCGCAGGGGAAGAGATGGCCCAGATCACGGCGACACCGACCGCGGCCCACGCTCCGCACGCCGGCCTCACCCCCCTGCAGCGGTTCCGGCGCGACCAGCCCTGGTGGCTCCTGCCGCTGACCGTGGTCAGCGTGCTCGGTGGCTTCGGCCTCTACGTCCTCTGGACAGCCTTCGTGGAGTCGCCCCCCGGCTCGGTCAACCACGTCAGCGAGTGGGGGCCGTACCTGTCGCCGTTCTTCTCGCCGCTGATCTGGAAGACCGGTCCGATCAGCCCAGCCATCTTCGTCCTCTGGTCACCGCTCATCTTCCGGGCCAGCTGCTACTACTACCGCAAGGCGTACTACCGGTCCTTCTTCCTCGACCCCCCGGCGTGCGCGCTCGGTGAGATGCGCCATCGCGAGTACCACGGCGAGTCCCGATTCCCGTTGATCCTCAACAACCTGCACCGGTTCACTCTGTACGCCGCGTTGATCATCCTCGGCTGGCTCTGGTACGACGCGTTTCTGGCGTTCTTCTCGGTCGCTCCCGGCAGCAGCGGCCACCTCTGGCTGGGCCTGGGCACTGCGATCATGCTGGGCAACGTCATCCTGCTGACCGGCTACACATTCAGCTGCCACTCACTGCGCCATCTGGTCGGCGGGGGCCTTGACTGCTACTCCACGGCGCGGCTGGGGATGGCGCGGAATCGCGCCTGGCGGGGGCTCACCAAGCTCAACCTGCGCCATCCCATGTGGGCGTGGCTGAGCCTGTTCAGCGTGATGCTCACCGACGTCTACATCCGCCTTCTCCAGCACGGCCTGTTCCTCGACCCACACATCATCTTCTGATGGCCGTCGAAAGCTACGTCACCCACGAGTGCGACGTGCTCGTCATCGGCGCCGGCGGCGCGGGCCTGCGCGCGGCCATCGCAGCCGCGGAGGCGGGGTGCAGCACGATCGTGATCACCAAGTCGCTGCTCGGCAAGGCTCACACAGTCATGGCCGAGGGAGGCATCGCCGCCGGGCTGGGCAACCTCGACAGCAAGGACGGCTGGGAGGTTCACTTCGCCGACACCATGCTGGGCGGCCAGATGGTCAACAACTGGCGGATGGTCGAGCTCTATGCGCACGAGGTCATCGACCGCGTCTATGAGCTGGAGCGGTGGGGCGGCCTCTTCGACCGCACCGACGACGGCCTGATCATGCAGCGGGCCTTCGGCGCGCACAGCTTCCGGCGTCTCGCCCACGTTGGTGACCGGACCGGCCTCGAGCTGATTCGCACCTGCCAGGACAGGATGGTCCATACCGCGGGCGCCGAGTGTCTGATGGAGTACACGCTGACCCGGCTGCTCAAGAACGGTGACCGCGTTGTCGGGGCCATGGGCTACAACCGCAACGACGGCAGGTTCGTGGTCATCAAGGCAGGCGCAACCATCCTTGCCAGCGGCGGCTGGGGACGGATGTATCGCCACACCAGCAACAGCTGGGAGGGAACCGGTGACGGCGCTGCCATGGCCTACGAGGCGGGCGCCGACCTGCTCGACATGGAGTTCGTCCAGTTCCACCCCACCGGCATGATCTGGCCGCCCGGCGCGCGCGGGATCCTTGTCACCGAGGCGGTGCGCGGCGAGGGCGGCCTTCTATACAACAATGAGCACAAGCGCTTCATGCTGGAGTACGACCCCGTCAAGCAGGAGCTCAGTTCGCGCGACGTTGTGGCGCGGTCCATCTACAAGGAGGTGCAGGCGGGGCGCGGGTCGCCGCACGGTGGCGCCTTCCTCGACATCACCCACCGCGGTGCCGAGTACATCATGCGCAAGCTGCCCTCGATGTACGAGCAGTTCCATGCCCTCGCCTCCGTCGACATCACCAAGGCGCCGATGGAGGTGGGCCCGACCATCCACTACACCATGGGTGGCATCCGCGTCGATGCGGAGACAGCGGCGACGACGGTGCCAGGGTTGTATGCGGCCGGAGAGTCGGCCGGCGGCCTCCACGGCGCCAACCGCCTCGGCGGCAACTCACTGGGCGACATCCTCGTGTTCGGCCGTCGCGCCGGAGTCGCCGCCGCGGAGTTCGCGCGCACCAAGGGACAGACGCGGCAGGTCGACGAACGGGAGGTGGAGGCGGAACAGACCAGCCTGTTCGATCCCCTCGACAGCCGCCACGGCTGGACCGGCCGGGAGAACCCGTACCACCTCCACGAGGCTCTGCAGGCGGCCATGCAGGACGACGCCGGCATCGGCCGCAGCGAGCCATCGCTGCAACGCGCGCTGGCCAACATCCTGGAGTTGCGCGAGCGCAGCGCGCGAATGCGCGTGGTGGGCCGCCGTGTGCTCAACCCCGGCTGGCACACGTGCCGCGATGTGACCTTCATGCTCACCGTCAGCGAGGCGATCGTGCGTAGCGCGCTGCGCCGCCAGGAAAGTCGCGGATCGCAGTGGCGCTTCGACTTTCTCGAGCAGGACGCACAGCAGGGACAGATCAACTACGTGTCGCGGCGCGACGGTGCCTCCATGGCAGTCGAGGCGGTGCCCCTGTCGCGCATGCCGGACACTCTCGTCAAGCTGATCCCGCGCAGCCGTTTCTACGACCCGGCCAAGCTCCCCAGGGGATACCTGCAACCCGACGACCTGCCCCCGGCCGCGCCCAAGGAGACGTTCGCATGACCATCAGCGACGCCGCGACCGCTGCCGTCGACGCGGCGTCGCCCATGTCCGAGCAGGGCATGCTGGACCCGGGCCTGACCGGCGCCACGATCACCCTCAACGTCTTCCGCGGCACCCCCGACGACAAGCAGGGCGACGTGACCTACGAGGTGCCTGGGGTCTCCGGCATGGTGGTGCTCGACGCCATCCACTACATCCAGCACAACCTCGACACCGACCTCGCCGCGCGCTGGAACTGCAAGGCGGCCAAGTGCGGCTCGTGCAGCGCCGAGATCAACGGCAGGCCGGCGCTGATGTGCAAGACGCGCATCGACGACCTCCCCGATGGTCCGATCACCGTCCGGCCCATGAAGGCATTTCCGCTCATCAAGGACCTGGTCACCGACGTCTCGCGCAACTACGAGATCAACAGGGCGATCCCTCCGTTCACCCATGCCCCGGACGACGGCACGCCGTGGCGCATCCGCCAGGCCGACATCGACCGCCTCTACGAGTTCCGCAAGTGCATCGAGTGCTTCCTGTGCCAGGACGTGTGCCACATCAACCGCACCCACGATCTCGCGGACCGCTTCTACGGTCCGCGCTTCTTCGTCCGCGTCGCCGGTCTCGAGATGCATCCCAAGGACGTGCTCGACCGCACCGAGCAGACCCGCGCCGAAGGCGGGCTCGGGTACTGCAACATCACCAAGTGCTGCACCGAGGTCTGCCCGGAGCACATCCACATCACCGACAACGCCATCATCCCGCTCAAGGAGCGGGTCGCCGACAAGCACTGGGACCCGGTGCAGTGGGTGGGTCGCAAGATGTTCGGCGGCCGGGACAACGACACACAACCGCCGGCGCGCGATCCGGCCGGCTAGGCCGGCGCTGCTCTGATGATCGCGGCGATCGTCATTGCCGCCCTGGTGCTGATGGCGCTGGTTGTGTGGGGCCTGGGACGGCGCCAGTCGCCCCCCCACAGCGGCCGCGCCGACTCCGACCTCAAGGACGCTTTTGTCGGCATTCTCATGACCGTGGGGCCCTTCTTCGGGGTGCGGTACAAGCCGCCGCGCGTGGAGATACCCGTGGTGATGACCCCCGCGGCTGACGATGTCGATCCCGCCACCGCAGGCCCGCGGCCGGGCGATGAGGACGAGCCCCCGCCGCGCCCCTGATCGGCGCAGGGGTTCCCGGCGGGTCCGGCTGCGCCACCTCAACGTGTCAACGTCAGCCGACCGTGACCGCCTCGCCCAGCGCGGGCATGGACGCATCGATGTCGGCGCGCCGCGCATCCATCAGCTCCACCAGCTGCCGCACCGCCACCGCCGAGCGATGCAGGGCTTCTCGATCGGCGTCCGCAAGGGCCACCTCGACAACGTCGACGAGCCCACCCGCGCCCAACCGCGCCGGCACACCCGTGTACAGACCGTTGATGCCGTACTCGCCCTCGAGGTGCACGGCGCAGGGCAGCACCTGGCACGTGTCGAGCAGGATGGCGTCGGTCATCTGGGCCGCCGCCGCCGACGGCGCGTAGTACGCGCTGCCCGTTTTCAGCAGCGCGACGATCTCCGCTCCGCCGTCGCGGGCGCGCTGCACGATGCTGTCGAGACGCTCCTGCGGAATGAGATCTGTCACCGGCACCCCGGCGACAGTGGTCAGTGAGGTGAGCGGCACCATGGTGTCGCCGTGGCCACCGAGCACATACGCCGCCACGTCGACCACCGATGCGTCGAGCTCCTGGGCGATGAAGGTACGGAAGCGCGCGGTGTCGAGCACCCCGGCCATCCCCACCACGCGTTCGCGGGGAAAACCGCTGACAGCCTTGGCGACCTGGGCCATCGCGTCCAGGGGGTTGCTGACCACCACCATGACCGCATCCGGTGACCGCTCGGCCACCTGGCGGGCGACGGACGCGACGATCTTGGCGTTGGTCATGACCAGGTCGTCGCGAGACATGCCCGGCTTGCGGGCCACCCCGCTGGTGATGAGCACGACGTCCGACTCCGCGGTCTCCTCGTATCCGTTGGTTCCCGTGACCAGCGAGTCGTAGCCGAGGATGGGACCCGCCTCGAGGATGTCGAGAGCCTTGCCCTGGGGCAGTCCCTCGACGATGTCGACGAGGACGATGTCGGCGTAGTTGCGCTCGGCGAGGCGCTGGGTCAGGGTGGCACCCACGTTGCCGGCTCCGACAACTGTGATCTTGAAGCGCACGATGAGACTCTCCGACTTCGAGGGTTGCCGGGAACTGGCGCATTGTAGGAAGGAGTGCGTAGCATGGCCGCGATGTCTGGCCGTCCGCTCCGCCATGGGATCTTGGCGTGACGGTCCGGAGGCGTCGTCCCGCCGGTGCGCGTGCACGGGTCGCTGAGGTGGTCGAGCGGCTCCGCGCCGAGTATCCGCAGGCGACGTGCGCGCTCGTCCACGAGAACCCGCTGCAACTGCTGGTGACCACCATCCTCAGCGCTCAAACCACCGACGAACGGGTCAACCTGGTCACCCCCGCGCTGTTCGCGCGCTACCCCACCGCTGCCGCCCTGGCCGAGGCGCGGCAGGAGGACATCGAGGAGCTCATCCGCTCCACCGGCTTCTTCCGGATGAAGGCGCGCGCGGTTCGCGAGATGTGCCAGGACCTGGTGGCGCGTTTCGGTGGCGAGGTGCCGCCTCGGATGGAGGACCTGGTCACGCTGCGGGGCGTCGGCAGGAAGACCGCCAACGTGGTGCTGGGTGTCGCCTTCGGGCTGCCGGGGTTCCCTGTGGACACCCATGTGACGCGGTTGGTCGGCCGCCTCCGTCTCACCGCCGCGACCGACCCGGTGGAGATCGAGCGAGACATCTGTGCCATGGTGCCGCCCGAGGAATGGACGGATCTGAGCCTCCGGCTCATCCTGCACGGACGCAGGGTGTGCATCGCGCGCTCCCCGCGCTGCCCGCGGTGCG
This sequence comes from Candidatus Dormiibacterota bacterium, assembly GCA_036844485.1. GTDB lineage: Bacteria > Chloroflexota > Dormibacteria > Aeolococcales > Aeolococcaceae > Aeolococcus. Next base: position 24,312 of record DAIUFS010000008.1, read on the forward strand.
TGCTCAACGACATCTGCCCGTCGGCGGAGCTGGGCCCGGTGCGGCCCCGCCCGTCGCGCGCTGCTCAGGCGACCGCCAGGACGCTCCGGCCGCGATCACCGAGAGGCCGCTGACGGAACCCCGGGAAGGCACACGACCGCACCCGGTGAATCGATAGAACGAGGGCCTCGGTGCGGCGCACCTCGCGGACCTCGATCCCGCACGCGCACGCCACCTCGTCGACGGCGACGACCCGCCCGGTGCCGGCATTGACCCGACCCAGCCAGGCTGCGAAGGACAGGCTGACGCGCGCGTAGACGAACGGCTCCGCGTCACGCTCGGGCATGCTGGTCTCGATCAGGCTCAGGGTTTGTCCACCCGCCAGATCGGCCATCAGGGTCTCGGCGACGCCGGCGAGCAGCGGCCGCGCCGCGATCACTCCCGGAGCGTCGTGGTACACGAGCACGGTGCGGCCATCGACGCGCAAGTGCTGCACGGCCAGCGCGCTGAGCCCGCTGTGGGGATCGAAGAAGCTGACCGGCACGGTGACCAAGGCAGCGCGCATGTCCATCAGTGATCAGGCTGAGGCGGTCGGGCGGACATCGGCCGGACGTTTCTCGCGCCGGCACCTCCGGCGTAGAGTTCGGGCATGCAGGGCGCCCACAAGCTGACGCCACTCGACGCGTCCTTCCTCCACCTCGAAACTCCGCGAACCCACATGCACATCGGCGGGGTGGCGATCTTCGAACGCTCGCCGCTGGGCACCGGCCGCGCCCTCTACGACGGATTGGCCAGAGCGATCGCACCGCGCCTCGACCTGATGCCGCGCTACCGCCAGAAGCTCGCCTTCGTTCCCCTCAGCCTCGACACCCCGATATGGGTCGACGACCCGGATTTCGAGATGAGCAACCATCTCCTCCGCGCCGCGCTCCCCAAGCCGGGCGGGGACAAGGAGTTGCGGGAGCTCATCGGCCGGGTCTTCTCGCGACAGCTCGATCGCCGCCGGCCGCTCTGGGAGATCTACGTCATCGAGGGTCTGCGCGACTCACGCTGGGCGCTGCTCACCAAGTCGCATCACGCCATGGTCGACGGCATCTCCAACCTGGAGCTCGCCACCATCCTGCTCGATGCCGAGGCGGAACCGGCCAAGCAACCCTTCGGGGTGTCGCGATGGACGGCGCGGGAGTCGCCGAGCAGTCTGGGCCTCCTCGTCAACTCGCTCCGCGAGCGCGTCACCCGACCCGCGCGCGTGCTCAGCGCGGCGCGCGCGGTGGCCGGACAGCCGGGCCGGCTGGCCATCGCTCTGCGCGACACAGGCAGCGGCCTGGCATCGATGGCAGAGCACATGGGAGCACCCAAGTCGGCCATCAACGGGAAAACGGGACCCACGCGCGCGTTTGCGTACAGCCGCTTCCCTCTGGAGGATTTCCGGACCGTCAAGGCCGCTTTCGGAGGCACCATCAACGACCTCGTGCTGGCGGCCGTGGCGGGCGGCCTGCGCCATTTCCTCATCGCTCGCGGTGTCGATCCGGATGACCCGGAGCAGGCGCTTCAGGCGCTCTGCCCGGTGAGCATCCGCGACACCAGCGAGCGCACCGCCCTGGGCAACCGGCTGGCCATGCTGCTGGTGAAGCTGCCCATCGCGGAGGCCGACCCGGTGCGGCGCATCGCCGCCGTGCGCACAACGGTGGATGCCCTCAAGGCCCGCAAGCAAGCGGTCGGCGCCGACTTCCTTCTCAACCTCGCCGGTTTCGCGCCGTCGACCCTCCACGCCATGGTGGCCCGGGCGTCGCTCCGGCAGATCGCCTTCAACCTCATCGTCACCAACGTTCCGGGACCGCAGCTGCCGCTCTACTGCCAGGGCGCCAGGCTCGTGGAGGTCTTCCCAATCGCCTTCCTGTACGACGGCCAGGAGTTGGCCATCGCCATCTTCAGCTACTTCGGCACGCTCAACTTCGGCTACCTGGTCGACGCCCAGGGAATCAGCGATGTCGATGTCTTCGCGGAGTGCGTGGAGGAGGGGGTGCGCGAGTTGCTCGAGCCCGCGCGGGCGTCCGCCGGGACCGAGGCACGACCCGCAGGGCGGACCGCGCGGGCGTCACCGCGAAAGGAGGGACGCACCACGGGGGCGCGGTCCAAGACCGCCGGCGCCCGCAAGCGGGCCACCACGACCGCCGCCACCAAGGCCGGCCCGCGCACTCGCGCGACGCCCAAGACTGACAAATCGGCCGGAGCGGCCTGAAGCGCCTGCCGCGCGCGACTACGCCGGGCTGGGACCGCTGAGCCGTGCCGCCCAGGCGTGCGCCTGGTCGTCGGGCACGGGGCTGTGGCCGTCCATGGAGATGGCCAGGCGGCGCGCCTCGGCTCCGTCCAGGCGGAGCCGCCCGGCCTCGGCATCGTCGATGAGGCCCGCCTCGATGCAGAGGTCGAGAAACTCGACCAGCTGGTCGGGATCGAGCGGGTCGAGGAAGCGCATCTTGCGGATCAGCCGCTCGCGGTTGCTGGGAAGGAAGACGCCGAGGTCGGCGAACGCCAGGAGCACGGCGCGGGCGAGGTCACGGAGGTCGTCCACGGCACGGATGGTAAGCGCAACCAGTGCTGGCCACGCTCGAATCCGGCCATGATTTCTCGCGGTGCCATCACCGCGCCATGCTGATGGCGCAGCCGAGGAGCTCGGCAGCGCCGATCGTCCGGGCGGTCGCCAGGCCGCGCCACCTTGGGTCATCCAGGTTGGCGATCAGCTCCTCGTACATGGGCGAGTAGAGCGCGTTGACCACCCTGCGGTCGCTCAGCGACGGCACCGCTCGCGTCGAGCTGGGCCGCCCGTCGTGCGCCATTCTGACGACGGCGTCCTCCCAGTCCAAATCCAGGCACTGCGCGGGCCGAGAGAGGTGCACCAGGTTGCTCCGGCGAGTGCCCGCGTACGAGGTGTGGATGTGGGCCACGCCGGCGGAGCCGACCCGAACGTCGACAGCCGCCACCTCGCGGCCGCCCGGGCCCTCGCGATGGCAGGCCACCACCTGGCACTGCGGATCGAGCATGTGGAGGAGCGCCAGGTAGTGCACCGCGTGGTCTCCGAGGATGCCGCCCTCTCGTTCGGGGTCGGCCCGCCAGCCCCCGGCGCTGAGCGGATCGGTGCCGGGCCGCTCCACGATCACCTCCATGCTGAAGGGCTCCCCGTTCCGCACCGCGCCCCCCGCGGCGCGGGCGATCCACTGCCAGGGGTGGGCATACCGGTATTGATGGACGGTGGCCAGGGCCAGCTCGGGATGCCGTGCGGCGAGCGCACGGAGGGCCCCGACGTCAGCCGCGCTGAGTCCCAGGGGCTTCTCGCAGAGCACGTGAACGCCGCGTTCCAGCGCCGCGGCCATCTCTCCCAGATGGGCGCTGGGAGGGGTGGCGATGACCAGCAGATCGGGGGTTGTGACCTCGAGCATCTCGTCGTTGTCGGCAAAGCCGAGGGCCCCGGGATGGGCCGCCGCCATCCGGTCCCGTCTGGCGGGATCGGGATCGCAGGCGCCGACCACGCGCACCTCTCCCGCTGCCTCGGCGGCGCGCAGCGCCGGGAGATGCGCCCGCGTCGCCGCCGATCCCACCCCGACCACCGCGATGCGGAGGGGGCCGCCGCCGCGACGGTCAGCCGGCAAGGGCACGCCGAAGGGCTGCGATCGCCTCGCCGGCGCCCTCCTCGGTCAGCACCAGCGGCGGGTTGAGGCGCACCTCGGGCACGTCGCCGACGATGAGGACGCCCTCGGTGAGACAGCGACGGAACAGGCGAAGGCAGAGATCGGGCCCAGCCAGCCCGCCGGTGGCGGGATCGACGAGGTCGAATCCGAGCATCATGCCCACCCCGCGGTTGCGCGAGACGAACGGCGACTCGCGCTCGAGGGCGCCGATGCCCTCGGCCAGCCGCAGCGCGGTCCGGTTGACCTGGTCGAGAAACCCCGGGGCATCGAGAATGTCGAGGACGGCGATGCCGGCGGCGCATGCCAGCGGATTGGCCCCGTAGCTGCTCGAGGTTGCAGAGGGCTGAGCGAACAGGCTGTCGTCCCACAGTGCCCCCGGCGCCGCCACGCCGCTGAGCGGGTACCCGCCACCCATCGCCTTGCCGAGGACGATGATGTCGGGCCGCACGTCGAAGCAGTCGACGGCGAAGTTGCGGCCCAGCCGCCCGAAGCCGGTGATCGACTCGTCGACGATGAGCAGCCAGCCACGCGTGTCACAGAGGGCGCGCAGCCCGGCGAGGAAGCCCCGCTGCGGCGGCCGGTTGCCCGCGGTGCCGAGAACCGGCTCGACGATCACCGCCGCGACGCCGTCGAGACCGCCCGCCCGCTCCTCCAGGCCGGCGAGCGCGGCCGCGCCATCCTCCTCGCACGCCGGGTAGCTGAGCGCATCGTGCCGCTCGCAGCGTGGGTAGGGGAGGGAATGGACCCAGTCGACGCCGAGGCTGATCCGCTCCTCCGGAAACCGCCCCCCGCTGAAGCGCACTCCGGTGGTCTTGCCGTGGAAGCCACTCGAGAAGGAGAGGAGGTCGCGCCGGCCGCTGACCGACTGGGCGAGACGGACCGCCACCTCGACCGCCTCGGCGCCGCCGGAGTAGAGCGCCACCCGATCAACTCCATCGGGCAGCACGGCTGCCAGCCGCTCCAGGTATGCGGCGTGCTCAGGGGTGTGGAGCACGCAGGCGGCGAGCCGGCCGGCCTGCCGGGCCACCGCCTCCGCCCACCTCGGATGGCCGTGGCCGATGGATGCGACCCCCATGGCGGTGGCGAAGTCGAGCAGGCGCTTGCCGGAGTCGGTGACCAGGTACTGGCCCTCCCCGTGGGTGACCACCAGCCCCGCCGATTCGGCGATGCGGCGCGGCCCCCCGCCACCGAGGCGGCGCACGGTCGCGCCGGCAGTGCCGGTCGGGGAGGTGTCGACGGTGGTGCTCATTCAGATGGCCTCGATGTCGTCATGGTCGTTCCTGTTGCCGCGCCTGCGGATGTGCCGAACGTGGGGAGCCTGTTGGAGGTGATAGGGGACGTTGATGACCACTGTTCCGGGACGGAACAGAAGCTGCGCCTTGAGCCGCAGCGCCGTCTGGTTGTGGAGCAGCTGATGCCACCAGCGGGTGGCGACCAGCTCGGGGAGCACGATGACGAGGGTATCGTCGTTGCGCTGTTTGTCGATCGCATCGATGTAGCGGAGCAGCGGACGGATGAAGGATCGATAGGGCGACTCGAGTATCTCCAGTGGAACGTGGTTGCCCCACGCGTCCCACTGAGCCCGCAGCTTGGCGATGTGATCCTCGTCGTCGCAGATGTGGACTGCGATCACGTTGTCGCTGATGGTCCTGGCCATGGCCAGCGATTGCAGGGCCAGGCTGTTGAGGTCGGCGATGGGCACCAGGCACACCAGCTTGAGCTGGTCGGGGGAGGTGGCGATCTCTGTGGTCAGGCGGCTGCTCACCTCCGCGTAGTGGCGGTGGATCGCGAAGCAGGCCGCCACCAGCAGGGGAACCACGATCACGATCACTCCCGCGCCGTCGAAGAAGCGGGTGACGCCGTTGACGGCGAGCACCAGACCGGTGATGACAGTTCCGGTGGCGTTGATGGCCAGACCCAATCGCCATCCTTTCTGGCGCAGCCGCAGCCAGCGCATCACCATGCCGGCCTGCGACATCGTGAACGCGGTGAAGACCCCCACCGCGTACAGCGGCAGCAGCCGTCCGACCTCTCCCTTGAACGCCCACACCAGCAGAGCGGAGAGGACGGCGAGCGCGATGATGCCGTTGCTGTAGGAGAGGCGATCGCCCAGCCTCTTGAACTGATGGGGCGCGTAGTCGTCCCGCGCCATGAAGAAGAGCAGGCGCGGAAAGTCGGAGAAGGCCGTGTTGCCGGCGAGAACCAGGATGGCGGTTGTCGAGACGATCACCAGGAAGTAGAGAGGGCCGTTGTGGAAGGCGTATGTGGCCAGCTTGGAGATGATCGTCTGGTAGTGAGGTGAGCTGGGCACGTCGGGGACCAGGCCGAGCCAGTACGTGACCAGGCTGATGCCGACGAACATGCTGCCGAGGATCACGCCCAGCGTGGTGATGGTGATGCGTGCGTTGACCCACTCGGTGGGCTTGAAGGCGGGCACACCGTCGCTGATCGCCTCGACGCCGGTGAGAGCGGTGGCGCCCGACGCGAACGCGCGCAGCAGCAGGAAGATGCCCAGGGTCTGCGTCACACGTACCGGGTTGATGATCGGGACGGTGCGCGGCACGTGGTGGGTGAGGATCTGCACCCCGGCCACCGCGATCATCAGGAACATCGAGGCGATGAAGAGGTAGGTGGGCGCCGCGAAGATCGACCCCGACTCGCGGATGCCGCGGAGATTGCCGAAGAGAAGCAGCGCGATGAAGGCGATGCACAGCGGCACGCGATAGGGGATCGCTGCGGGCGCCGCGCTGATGATGTTGTCGGTGCCGGCGGCGACCGAGACGGCCACCGTAAGCGTGTACGACGTCATCAGAGCGCATCCGGCCACCAATCCGGCCATGGGTCCGAGGTTGTCGCTGGCCACGATGTAGGAGCCGCCGCCCTTGGGGTATGCCTTGATCGTCTGCCGGTAGCTGAGCACCACGATGGCCAGCAGGAGGGCGATGGCGCCGGTGATGGGCAGGATGAACCCGTATGCCGAGGCTCCGGCCAGCACCAGGTAGAAGAGGATCTGTTCGGTGGCGTAGGCCACCGAGGAGAGCGCATCCGAGGAGAGAACCGCGAGGGCCTTGATCTTGGTCAGACGCTCGTGGCTCTGCTGCTGGGTTGCCAGCGGTGTGCCGAGGAGAACGTTGCGCAGCCGTGCTCGCATGCGGGCGAAGTCCCCGGTCGGAGCGGTGGCGCGCGCTGTCACCTCCAGCCAGCCGGGCGCCTTGCGCTCGAAGCCCTGGCTCTTGGAGCGCAGCACGCGCACGTAGCGTTCACCGGGCCGGCCCCGCTGTTCTCGCACGTCGAGATCGGGGTCGACTAGGTCGTCGCCTGCGTGCACGCGAGCCCGGGGAACGAGCGACCACGCCCGTCCCGCCTCTCTGAGAGCGGTTGCCTCGTCGTCGGAGAGATGGACGCTGGCCGAGCCGGATGGCTCCGGCATCGGCTCCGGCGGCGTATCAGTCACTCTTCGTCACAAAACTCCGCAGCAGAGTGTAGTCAGCGCCTGCCGAACGCGGATCGGTGAGGGTCGGGTACGATTCGCGCGTTCCGATGGATTTCGACGTGGCCGCGTGATCGACACAACCGAGGCATCGTCCCCCGCCGCCGGCGAGGAGACGGATGGTCGCAGTGCACCTGCCCGTGGTGGCGAGCGCTCCTCCCCTGCACCCGCCGTGCGACGCCGCGCTCCGGGGGGCGGTCCTGCGCCCGCACAGCTGCCCCGCATCGTTCGTCCTCAGGGCCTGCCGCACGCCTCGCGTCCCGTCGAGCCGCCCACGCCCGAGCATCATCACCTGCCCGCGTGGGTGCGCCGCCTTCACGGCCAGGCCCGTCCCATCCTCGCCGACCTGCTCGGCAACCTTACGGGCGACTCGCAGGAGCGTTTCCAGAGCAGTGTCGACGGACTGATCGCGGGCATCAGCGGCGGCAAGTTCAGCCTCGCCTGGCAGTACCCCAGAGTGATCAGTGACGGCATGGAGCTGTTCGAGAGTCAGCGTCGCGAAAATGCCGAGCAATTCCGTGCCCAGCGCGCTCTCGACCAGCGTCGCAAGAAGGCCGGCGACTCGCTGCGCGAGGCCGGTGGACGGCTGGCGCCTGAGGCGCTGGCGCGCCTCAACCGGACTCTGCGCAGCGCGGCCACGGGCGAGGAGATCGATGCGGTGACTGCGGAGGTCGACTCGTCGATGGCCGCGGCGCGTAGCAACGAGGAGCGCCGCCGCGACCGCGAGATCGACCGAACGCGCTCACGGATCCGCAAGACCCAGCCTCGGGCGGCGGTGGCCGAGCCCGCCGAGACCTGGCAAGACGTGCTCCGCCGCTTCGCGGAGTCGCAGAGCGCGGAGTAGCCTCGCGGTTGGCGCGGAGGGGCGCCGGTATACTCGCAGCCAGTTCGCAGCCAGTGCGAGGAGCTCGTTGACCACCATCCCAGTCGCCGCGTCGCTTGATCCAGATCGCCTCGCGCCCGACGCCGGCAACCCCGCGGTCGCGGCGGTGATGCGTGACGAGGTCGTCTTCTGCCTTCCCAGCACCCCTGTCGACGCCATCGCCAAGCTCATGGCCGACAACGAGCTCACCGAGATCCCGGTGCTGCTCGACCGCCGCCCGGTGGGATACGTGCGCCAGGAGGACATCCTCGACTCGCTGGTTGCCGGCGACATTGTGATCGCCGGCAGCGATCTCGCCATGCGGCCACCGACAACTGTCGTGCAGGCCCGCGACATCCTCCGCACGCCGCCGCTGCTGGCCGACGAGAAGCAGCAGGTGGGCGAGGTCGCCGCGGTGATGGCTCAGCAGGGGCGCCAGGTGGCGCTGGTGATGCACGAGGATGAGACGCCAGTCGGCATGCTGACGGCACGCGAGCTGGCGGACCACCTCCTCGCCCACCCGGAGATCACCGGTGCCTGAGCTGGACCGGCTCGCCATCACCCTGGGCGCGGAGTGCGATGCCGCCGACACGCTGCTCGACATCCTTCCCTCTCTGCGCGCACAGCACCCCGTGCCTCTGCTGGTGACGCGGGACGACGCCGTCGAGGGCACTGTGGGGCTGGAGGTGATCGTGGATGCCTTCGGCCACGACCTCGCCAGAGTCCGGGTCGGCGAGGTGATGCGCGCGGCCCCACACCTCGACATCGGCGAGGCCACGGAACGCGGGGTGGCGGCCATGCGCGCCGCCGGGGGTGCCGCGGTGATCGTCACCGAGAGCCAGGGAGGGCTCTTCGCGCGCCGCCGCGACGAGCGGCCCGTCGGGATGGTCACCGATGCCATCGTTCTGGCCACCATCGGCAAGAACGTTACCGACAAGGCGCCCATGAAGATCCTGGCGGGGCACCGCGACCTCGGCTTCAACGTGCCGGTCTCGCCGTGCCAGCGCAACTGTCCCATCAAGCAGGACATCGCCACCTATGTGGATTACGTGAGCCAGGGCCGCTACGTCGACTCGTGGGCGGTGATCCACGAGACCAATCCCTTCCCGAGCATGCTCGGACGGCTCTGCAACCATCCCTGCGAGACCGACTGCAAACGCGGCTGGGATCCCGGCGAGGAGCCGGTCACGATCCGGTCGATCAAGCGCTTCAGCACGGACTTCGCCTTCCGGCAGAACCTGTGGATCGACTACAAGATCGCGCCGTCGAACGGCAGGCGGGTTGCCGTGGTCGGCGCCGGGCCCGCCGGCCTCACCTGCGCTCTCGATCTCCGTGTGCAGGGATACGACGTGGTTCTCTACGAGCGTGAGTCCAAGGTCGGCGGCCTGCTCAGCACCTCCATCCCGCCGTTCCGTTTCGACCACACACAGCTGCAATGGGAGCTCGAGATGATCCTCGCCACGGGGATCGTCGTCCGCACCGACAGCAACGTCGGCACCGGCGAGAACGACGTCAAGGTCGACGATCTCCTCGCCGAGTACGACGCCGTGTTCGTCTCCATCGGCATGATGAAGGGACGGATCCTGCCCATCCCGGGCAGCGATCTCCCCCAGGTCACCGACGCCATGACCTTCCTGCGGCAGATCTCCTACGACCGCATCCCCCCACACTTCCCGGTCGGCGGGCGGGTGGTCGTCGTGGGCGGCGGGGCGATCGCCACCGACGCCTGCCAGAGCTCCATCAAGCTCGGCGCCAAGCAGGTGTGGATGGTGGCCATCGAGCCCGAGGACCGGCTGCCGGCGTTCGGCAACGAGCTTCACGAGGCCAAGGAGATCGGGCTCAAGATCCACAGCGGGGTGATCGTCAAGGAGATCCACGCTGACGAGCGCGGCAATGTCTCGGCGGTGGGCTTCGCGCCCCTGCAGCCCATGGAGTTCGATCCCCTCAGCGGCAAGCTGATCTTCTCGTCGGTGCAGGAGGTGGAGAACGCCGAGCCCTGGACGGCGCAGGCCGACCTGGTCATCTTCGCGTCGGGGCAGATCATGGAGACGCCGGGGGAGTCGGTTCCCCTCACCCAGCGCGGCCTCATCGCCGCGGACCGCGGCGGTCACACGGGCGTCGACAGACTGTTCTGCGGCGGCGATTGCGTGCAGGGCCCGTCGTTCATCGTCGACGCCGTCGCCTGGGGACACCGGGTGGCGCGCTCCATCCGCGAGTACCTGGGCGACGAGCTTCCCGCTGACGAGCGCATCTACCAGACCATCGTCGAGCGCACCGACGACCACCGCCAATCAGAGGTGTACGCACGCACCGACCCGGCCATCCTCGAGGCCTCGAAGCGGTACGACATGAGTGAGTGCGAGCTGCCCTGGAGCGACCGCGAGGCGATCGTGCAGTCGATCCGCTGCTTCCAGTGCGATTCGGTGCACCACTACGACACCGCTGTCTGCGTCCTCTGCGGCGCATGTGACGACGTCTGCCCCGAGAAGGCGATCGACGTGGTCGTCTTCGGCGAGGACCGCGAGCGCTCCTCGGGCGGCGAGACCATGGTCTGCCGGACCTCAGGTGGTGATCCGCTCTCGGGTGGCTATGAGGGCGAGATCTTCATCAACTACGACCGCTGCACCAACTGCCGCATCTGCGAGGACCACTGCCCGGTGAACTGCATCACCTTCGAGCGCGTGCGCTTCGTCGATGACACCATGCGCGTCGTGGAGAAGCCACGCATCAGCGTCGAACTTCCCCTGGTCGCGGTGCGCTGAGCTCTCCCGAGGCGGTCGCCGTCCCGACCGATGCGGCGCTGATGGCCCGGGCGCTCGGCCTGGCCCGGCGTGCCGGGCTCCGTGGTGAGGTGCCGGTGGGGGCGGTGGCGGTGCTTGATGGAACGGTGATCGCCACGGCATCCAACCGCATGGAGCATGCGGGCGACGGGTCGGCGCATGCGGAGATGCTGGTGCTGCGTCGCGCGTCGGCGGTGGTCGGGAACTGGCGCCTTCACGGCGTGACCGTGGTGGTGACCCTGGAGCCCTGCCCGATGTGCGCCGGGGCCTTGGTCCAGGCGCGCGTCGATCGCTGCGTGTACGGCGCGCGCGATCCCAAGAAGGGTGCTGACGGGAGTGCCTACCACGTGTTGCGCAATCCCGCCAACAACCATCGCGTCGACGTGGTCGAGGGCGTGCTCGGCGACGAGTGCGGCCGGCTCCTGACCGAGTTCTTCCGCGCCAAGCGGGCGCGTCGGTAGCCGATCGTGCCCTGCGACTGGTTGTTCGTCGACGGCTCCAGCCTCATCTTCCGCGCGTTCCACGGGGTTCCCCGGACGGTCCGCTCACCTGATGGACGGCCTGTCAACGCCGTCCGGGGATTCCTCGATACGCTGGCCAGGTTGGTGACCACCCGGCAGCCGCGCCACCTCGCCGTGGCCAGCGACGAGGATTGGCGCCCGGCATGGCGCGTCGAGCTGATTCCCAGCTACAAGGCGCACCGCACCGCCGAGCCGGTGCCGCCCGACCTGGAGCCGCAGATGCCGGTCATCCACGAGGTCCTCGCCGCCATCGGCATCGACTTCATCGGGGTGCCGCAGTACGAGGCCGAGGACGTCATCGCCACCTGGACGGCGACGACGCCCGGCACTGTCGAGATCGTCAGCGGCGACCGCGATCTGTTCGCGCTCATCGAGGACCCGCGAGTCTGCGTGCTCTATCCCGAGAAAGGTGGGTTGGCGGTCGTCACCGAGGCGGAGGTGACCAGGAGATACGGAATCCCCGGCCGCAGCTACGCGGACTTCGCCATCCTCCGCGGCGATCCCTCGGACGGGTTGCCCGGTCTCAAGGGCGTCGGCGCGGTGGCTGCCGTCGACCTGGTCCGCAGGCACGGGGGAGTCTCCGGAGTGCTCCGCGACGGCCGGCTCACCGACCAGCAGCGCGAGTACCTGAGGCGGGCGATGCGCGTTGTTGCTCCGGTGCCGGACCTCCCTGTCGAGCTTCCCCAGGGCCGGCGCCAGGCGTACCCGGTCGATGGCCGGCGGTTCGCGGCGCTGAGCGAGCGGCACGGCGTCGGGTCGGCAGCCGATCGCCTGGTGCAGGCGCTCTCGACGACCATGCCGGCAGCGCCACCCTGAGCCTGTGGTCAGGCAGTCCGCACCGCGGTGGCGCGCCAGGCATGGACCGTGATTTCGGGCAGGGTCACCTCGAACGTCGCCGCTTCGACAGCGCGCAGCTCCCACCCGTTCGCGAACGCGGCGTCGAGATCGCTGCGGCGAACACGGCGAGGTCCCCAGTCCCCCGGCGTGGCGTCGCTGAACACCAGGAGGTGGTAGCGAGCACCGATGACGGCGACCTGGCGGATCGACTCGACGTACCGGGCGCGGTCGTCGTCGTTGAAGACGTGGAAGACGCCGCTGTCCAGGACGGTGTCGAACGTGGCACCGAGAGCGCGCAGATCCAGGGCGTCGCCGACCTCGGACCGCACCCCGGCGATACCACGGTCGGCCGCTTTCTGACGAGCGATGGTGATCGCCCGCGGGGAGCCATCGACACCGGTGACGTCGAGGCCGCGAGCCGCGGCCAGCAGGGCCAGCTCGCCGGTGCCGCATCCGACATCGAGGACGCAGCCGGTCACCTCGCCGGCATCGACCAGGGCGGCCAGGGCGGGCTGCGGCCTGCCGATCTCCCACGGCGGGGTGCCCCGGTAGGCGTCGTCGAAGCTGCCGAACGGCACCATCGGGCTGACGGGGATGTCGCCGGACATGTCTGGAGTCTGGCGGCAGCGGCCAGGGTCTTGCGACACTGACCCGGCATGAGCAGCCAGCCGGTGTGGGATGACACGACGGTCGCGGCGATGGGCCCCGACGACTGGCCGGAGGTGCGCGCCATCTACGCGGAGGGCATCGCCGGCGGAAACGCAACCTTCGAGACGGAGGTCCCGAGCTGGGAGGAGTGGGATGCCGCGCACCTCCGCGAGCACCGCCTGGTGGCGAGACGTAGTGGCGAGATCGTGGGCTGGGCGGCGGTGGTGCCGGTGTCGGGTCGCTGCGTGTACGCCGGGGTCGCCGAGCACAGCGTCTACGTGGCCTCCGCGGCGCGCGGCCAGGGCATCGGCCGCCAACTCTTGGAGGCGCTGGTGGCGAGCACGGAGCAGGGCGGCATCTGGACCCTGCAGAGCGGCATCTTTCCGGAGAACTCCGTCAGCCTGCGGCTGCACGAGGTGTGCGGTTTCCGGATCGTCGGCACCCGCGAGCGTATCGGACTCCATCAGGGACGGTGGCGTGATGTCGTGCTCATGGAGCGGAGGACCCCTGCAGCGACGCCGCTGCCCGACGTCGAGATTCGGTCCGCCTGAGCGCCTGCTACCCTGAACCGATGGTCGCCCACAAGACGGTCCACCTCACCGCCGAGGGTCGAGCCCGCCTCGAGGAGGAACTGCACGACCTGGTCGGCAACCGCCGGCCGGTGATCGTGAAGCGCGTCGCCACCGCGCGTGCCGAAGGCGACCTCAGCGAGAACTTCGCGTACCACGACGCCCGTCAGGAGCTCGGCCTGCTCGACGGCCGGGTGCAGACCATCGAGGCCATGCTCCGCAACGCGCAGATCATGGAGGTCACCGTCGGGGACGTGGTCGGGCTGGGATCCAGCGTCACCGTCCGCGATGACTTCGGAGACTCGACGTACACCATCGTCGGACCGGTGGAGGCCGACGTCGCCGGCGGACGGATCTCGATGGTCTCGCCGCTGGGCGCGGCCCTGATGGGGCGGACGGTGGGCGATGAGGTGACGTTCGGCTCGCCAGGTGGCACGCGCAGCGCGGTCATCACAGCGGTGAGCTGACACCGGCCGCAGACCGGCACAGCGATGGCATGACCACGCGGGTTCTCCTGGTGGCCGCGGCACTGCTCGTCAGCGGCTGCGGGAGCGAGGCCACCCCTCCGTCGCCGTCCTCATTCGCCGGTTTCACCGCGACCACCGTGACCTACTGCACGGACGGTGGCACGGCCGAGAGCCTGGACGTGTACGAGCCGGCCCGCGGAGCGTCCCCGCATCCGCTGCTGGTGGTGATGCACGGAGGATCCTGGGCATTCGGGAGCTCGTCGCTGCGCGAGCAGAATCCGCTCACCCAGATGGTGGTCACCACCCTGCTCGGCCGTGGATTCGCGGTGGCGTCGATCAACTACCGTCTGGCACCCGCCGATCCGTGGCCCGCACAGATCATCGACGCGCGCTGCGCGATCCGATACCTGCGCGCCACCGCCTCTCGCTGGCGTGTCGATCCGCGGCGGTTCACTGTCGTCGGGAACAGCGCCGGCGCTCATCTGGCCAGCCTGGCAGCCCTGTCCGACGGCCAGGTGCCGCAGTGGGACAGCGGCCAGTACCGGGGTGAGTCGAGCGGGTTCGCCGCCGTCGTCGATTGCTGGGGGCCTGCCGACCTCACCGCCCCGGGGTGGAGCGCCACGGCGGGGGCCATCGGGAGGCCCGTCTTCGGGGCCGCCTGGGGCTCGAACAGCGACGCGCTTCGCGTCGCCTCACCCGCTGACCACGTGCACCCTGGTGCGCCGCCATTCCTGATCATCCAGGGCTCGAGCGACACGCTGGTGCCGCCCCAGCAGTCGGCGGAGTTGAGGGACCGGTTGCTCGCCGCCGGGGACGCCGCCACCCTGGTTGCTGTCGCGCACGCGGGCCACGAGCTGCGCCCCACAGGAGGTCCGATCAGCCCTGACCTGGGGACATTGACCGAACAGTTGGTCGCCTTCCTGGTGTCGGTGGCGGGCTAAGCCTTGTCCGGGTCGCCGGTAGCGGCGCGCCGCCAGATGAAGAGGGCGACAACCATGGCCACCACCAGGACGATCAGCAAGAGCAGCTGCACCCAGTAGACGACGAAGTCCGGGCCGCTGTGCAGGGTGTCACTGCTGGCGGTGAGGATGAGGATCCGTCGTACGCCGGCGATGAGGCCGACGATGAGGAACGGTTCGGCCGCCAGGGTGTGGTCGCGCAACGTGATGCGCACAGTGTGAAGAAGCTCGACGACCACGAAGACCAGCAGCGTTTCATCGAGAACCCGGACGATCAGCGGCTGGATGTTGTTGACGTCGAAGTTCTTGGCGAGCTCCAACCCGGCGCCGAACAGGAGAAGAGCGC
The DNA here is from genome assembly GCA_036844485.1 of Candidatus Dormiibacterota bacterium. Taxonomy (GTDB): domain Bacteria; phylum Chloroflexota; class Dormibacteria; order Aeolococcales; family Aeolococcaceae; genus Aeolococcus. The sequence goes on from DAIUFS010000008.1 coordinate 39,456, forward strand.
CACTGCCGATGAGGAAGAGCGCGATCACCGCGTAGATCGCGTCCTCGATGATCTCGAGCCCGTAGAGAGCTCGCCGATACTGAGGGTCCTTCCGCAGGGGGTTCACGTTCGGGACATGAAGTTGGGCTTCATCGCTCCTGGTTGGTGAAGGCGGGAATGGTAGCCTCGATCACGCGGCTGCGCGGACCATCACCCGTCGGCGAGCGCGGTGGCCACGCACGCGTCGATGACAGCCGTCATCACCGCAGTGACCCCGGTGCGTCCGAGCTGGGGGGCCAGGCGCGCCACTCGGTCGGTCACCTCCGCTTCGCGACGTCGGTCGCGGATCGGGACGCCGCTGTCGAGCTTGATCCGCTCGATGCGCGCGACCAGGGTGGCTCGCCGTTCCAGGAGACGGGCCAGCCCGGCGTCGACGCTGTCGACGGCAGCCCGGCAGTCCTCGACGGAGGCTGCCGGCGACGGCCGCGCGGTGCCCGCCAGGAACTCGGTGGCACGGACGATGGCCGCCAGGGTTCGGGGGCTGACCGCCTGCGCCGCGTCGCAGAGCGCGCTGCTCGGATCGGGGTGGCACTCGACGAGCAGGCCGTCGGCACCCGCCGCGACCGCTGCCATGGCCAGCGCGGGCACCCAGGAGGCTCGTCCCGTCGCATGGCTCGGATCCACGATCACCGGCAGGTCGGTGCGGTCGCGGAGCACCGGGATCGCCGAGAGGTCGAGGGTGTTGCGGGTCGCGGGCTCGAAGGTGCGGATGCCCCGCTCACAGAGCACCACCTGGTCGTTGCCCTCGAGGAGGACATAGCGGGCGGCGGCGAGCCACTCGTCGAACGTCGCCGACATCGAGCGCTTGACGATCACGGGCAGTCCCGATCGTCCGGCGGCCCGCAGCAGCGGGGTGTTGTGCATGGAGCGGGCGCCGATCATGAGAGCGTCGACATGGGGCACGAGCTGGGCCACGTGCTCCACCTCGAGGGGCTCGGCGACGACCGGCAGCCCGGTCACGCGCCGCGCTTCATCGAGCAGGTCGAGGCCGGCGCCGCCCATCCCCTGGAAGGCCTCTGGGTGGGTGCGAGGCTTGTGGACGCAGCCGCGCAGCAGCGAGGCTCCGGCCTCGGCGGCGGCCCGCACGTGGGTGACGTAGTCGGGTTCGACGGCGCACGGCCCGCTGATCACCGGGACCGCCAGGCCACCGATGAGAGCTCTGCCGATGGCGATGGGGCGCGCCCCAGGGGTGCGCGTGGCGCTGGGGATCAGGGCGTTGATCTCCACTGCGAGTACCTCCGTGAAGTGAGTGGGTCACTCCGCGGGGCTCTGCCGAGGACCGACCCATCATTGATGAAGCCAGCCTCGGTGACGACTGCGCGCTAGGCTCGAAAACCTCTCGGCAGGCGCAGGGCCGGCCGAGCAAAATAGAAGCGCGCCACGTGTCGCATGCCCGGACCCTACCATCGCCGAGCGCCATGGGCAAGCGCGACGTCATGGCGCACAGCGCGCGCTGCGAAGACGGTGACCCGATAGACTCCCGCGGCACATGACCGCCAACGGCAGCAGCCCCGCCAAGCGGCACAGCGCGGCGATGACCGACGGACCGCACCGGGCGCCCGCACGCGCGATGCTGCGCGCCATCGGTTTCACGGCCGAGGACCTGGCCCGGCCGATCATCGGCGTCGGTCACGCCTGGATCGAGACGATGCCCTGCAACTTCAACCACAGGGCCCTGGCGGAGCACGTCAAGGCAGCGGTACGAGCGGCCGGCGCCACGCCCATGGAGTTCAACACCATCGCCGTCAGCGACGGTGTGTCGATGGGAACGGAGGGAATGCGGGCATCGCTGGTCTCGCGTGAGGTCATCGCCGACTCCATCGAGCTGGTGGCGCGTGGCCATTCCTTTGACGGCCTGGTGCTCATCGTCGGCTGCGACAAGACCATTCCCGCGGCGGCGATGGCCCTCTGCCGCCTCGACCTGCCCGGGCTCATCCTCTACGGCGGGACGATCGCCGCCGGGCGTCATCGCGGTCGCGACATCACCCTCCAGGACGTCTTCGAGGTGGTCGGCGCTCACGCCGCCGGGAGCGCTGACGACGCCGAGCTGGAGGCTGTGGAGGTGGCCGCGTGCCCCGGGGCCGGTGCCTGCGGCGGCCAGTTCACCGCCAACACCATGAGCACCGCCATGGAGTTCCTCGGCCTCAGCCCTGCCGGCGCCAACGACATTCCCGCCACCCATGAGCAGAAGCCGGCCGCCGCGCAGGCAGCCGGGCGCCTGGCGGTGCGGCTGGTCGAGGACGACGTCCGGCCTCGGAGCCTGGCGACCCGGGGTGCGTTCGAGAATGCCATCACCTGTGTCGCCGCCAGCGGGGGGTCCACCAACGCGGTCCTGCACCTGCTGGCCATCGCCGCGGAGGCGGGGGTGGGGCTGGACCTCGACGACTTCGATCGGATTGCGGCGCGAACGCCGATCCTGGCTGACCTCAAGCCGGGTGGCCGCTTCGTCGCCGCCGACGTCCATGCCGCCGGTGGCCTGGCCGTGCTGGCCCAGCGCCTCGCTCAGCTCGGTCTTCTCCGCGGCGACTGCCGCACCGTGGATGGCCGCAGCATCGGGGAGATCGCCGCGGCGGCACAGGAGGCCCCCGGCCAGGAGGTGATCCGCGCGGCCGCCTCTCCCCTGAAAGAGCGGGGGGGCATTGCCATTCTTCGCGGCGACCTGGCTCCGGACGGCGCCGTGGTCAAGCTGGCCGGGCACGATCGGACCAGGCACAGCGGTCCGGCGCGGGTCTTCGACGGCGAGGATGCCTGCTTCGCGGCGGTCCAGGCCGGTGACATCGGCGCCGGCGACGTGGTGGTCATCCGCTACGAGGGCCCGGTCGGTGGCCCGGGGATGCGCGAGATGCTCTCGGTCACCGGGGCGCTGGTCGGCGCCGGCCTCGGCGACTCGGTGGCGCTGATCACCGACGGGCGCTTCTCCGGGGCGACCCACGGGCTGATGGTGGCCCACGTCACTCCCGAGGCGGCTCTCGGCGGCCCGATCGCCGCGTTGCAGGACGGCGACGTCATCACCCTCGACATCGAGGCACGGAGGCTCGACGTCGAGGTTCCCGCGGGGGAGCTCACCCGTCGCCTGGAATCCTGGATGGCGCCACCGCCCCGGTACCCGTACGGGGTCCTCGCCAAATACGCGGCCACGGTCGGCCCAGCTTCGCGCGGGGCGCTCACCTCGCCGGTGCCGGACACGGCCATGGAGGTCGGCCCGCGCTGATTGGAGGTGGCTCGGAGCCGTTGCGAGTTCCGGCCATGGGTGACAGGAAGTTGGGCACCGCCCCCAGCGCGACCGTCACACGTTTGTGCTTGACGCCCGGAACGACTGTCGCGTAGGCTACCGGCCAATGACCAAGCGGATCGTCGTCGTCCTCGTACTCCTCGGCCTGCTCCTGATTGGGAGCGGGACCTCGAGGTTCCGGACGCGGCGCGTGCTTCGGTAGCACAGACCAGAACCGGATCACCAGACGGGCCCCCTCCCACGAGGGGGCCCGTCTTTTTTTACCCGCCACATCCCACCAGCAGCGCAGAGGAGCAGCAGCCATGGACGACCGAGGACACCGACCCGCACCCGCGAATCGGTCCGCCGACCGCGATTCGGCGAGCCCGCCGGCGATGGAGCGACACCGCGAAGGGTCCGACTCGTACCGCCACAGTTCGGGCTCGGCGGCCGCCAAGTGGCGCACCGAGGGCCTCGACTTCGTCCGCGACGCCATCCGGCTGACCTACAAGTGATCCAAGCGCAGCCTGACGGCTCTCCCCAGGAGGCGGCTCGTGCCCCCCGCCTCCTGACCGGTGCCGAGATCGTCTTCGAGTGCCTGCTCGCCGAGGGGGTCACGACCATCTTCGGCTATCCGGGGGGCGCCAACCTGCCCCTCTACCAGCACCTGCCGTCGTACCCGGGTCTGCACCATGTCCTGGTCAGACACGAGCAGGGCGGCGCCCACGCCGCGGACGGATATGCGCGCAGCCGCCCCGGGGCTGTGGGGGTGGTCTTCGCCACCAGCGGGCCTGGAGCCCTGAACATGGTCACCGGCCTGGCGACCGCGTTCGCCGACTCCGTCCCGGTGGTGGCGATCACCGGCCAGGTGGCGATCACCGCCGTCGGCACCGACGCGTTCCAGGAGTCCGACGTGATCGGCTCCACGATGTCGGTGACCAAGCACAGCTACCTGATCACCCGGGTCGAGGACATCGCGCCGACGATCCACGAGGCCTTCCACGTGGCTCGCTCCGGGCGTCCCGGACCGGTGCTGATCGACCTCCCCAAGGACCTCCAGCAGGCCACCGCCGAGCTGCACATCAGCACCGAGCCCGTGCGCATGCGCTCCTTTCCTGCGTCGCCGCAACCGGACGATCGCAAGCTGCGGCGCATCGCCCAGCTCATCGCCGAAGCCGATCGCCCGGTCATGCTGATCGGCCGTGGGGTGATCATCTCCCAGGCGGAACAGTCGGTCATCGAGCTTGCCGAGCGCGCCCACATCCCGGTGGGCTGGACGCTCCTGGGCACCGGCGCCTTTCCCGTCCGGCACCCGCTGGCCCTGCAGATGGTGGGCTTCATGGGGGCCGGCTTCACCAACCGCGCTGTGTGCGACGCCGACCTCCTGATCATGGTGGGGATGCGCTGCGACGACCGGGTGACCACCCGGCTCGACTCCTTCGCACCGCGCGTCGAGCACATCGTGCACATCGACATCGACCCGGCCGAGATCGGCAAGAACGTGGTTCCTCATGTGTCGGTGGTCGCCGACGCGCGCACCGCGCTCACCGCTCTGCTGCCGCTGGTGGAGCCCAAGCGCGAGCACACCTGGCTCACCCAGATCGACCAGTGGAAGGAGGAGCACCCCGTTCGCTTCATCTCCAGCAACGGGCTCCTGCAGCCCCAGGAGGTGCTCATCGAGATGTACGCCCGCTGCCACGATGAGGCCATCGTCCTCGCCGACGTCGGCCTCAACCAGATCTGGGCGGCACTGTGGTTCGACTACGGCAAGCCCGGCCGCTTCCTCAACTCCGGCGGCACCGGCACCATGGGCTTCGCCTTCCCGGCGTCGATGGGAGCCAAGCTGAGCAACCCCGACAAGACGGTGTTCTGCGTCAGTGGCGAGGGCGGATTCGTCATGAACATGCAGGAGATGGCGACGATGGTCGAGCAGAACATCGACGTCAACGTCCTCATCCTCAACAACTCGTCGCTGGGGATGGTGCGTCAGTTCCAGGACGACTTCTACGGAGGCATCCGCTCTGCCGTCGACCTCACCTTCACGCCCGATTTCGTCAAGCTCGGCGAGGCCTTCGGCATGAAGGCGATGAGCACCGCGCGCCGCGAGGACGTGGGCCCCATGCTCGACGAGGCGCTCGCCCACCGCGGCCCGGTGCTGATGAACTTCGACATCGACCGTGACGCCAACGTCTACCCGATCGTGCCGCTGGGCAAGGGCATGCTCGATTTCGTGGAGGCGTCGTGAGTCAGAGCCGCCTCCTGTCCGTGCTGGTGGAGAACAAGCCGGGAGTGCTCAACCGCGTCGCGTCCGCGGTACGGCGCCGCGGGTTCAACATCGACTCGCTGTCGGTGGGCGCCACCGAGGACCCCTCGGTGTCGCGCATGACCATTGCGGTGCATGTCGGCCGCCAGCAGGCGGAGCAGGCGACCAAGCAGCTGGCCAAGCTCATCGACGTGATCACCATCGACGACGTCACCGGCCAGCGGGTCGTCGCCCACGAGATCCTGCTCATCCGCATGCACGCGCCTCTCTCGCACCGTCGCGACCTCTTCGACATCGTCGAGATCTACCGGGGGCGGGTCGTCGACGTCGCCTCGGAGTCGGTGATCGTCGAGGTCACCGGATCCACCGAGAAGATCGACAACTTCATCGACCTGATGCGCCCGTTCGGCATCAAGGAGCTGGGCCGCAGCGGAGCGGTGGCACTGGTTCGCGGCGACGACGCGCGCCTGCGCCTCATCGACTTCGAGGTGCCCCGGAGCGAGCCCGAGACCGGCGCTCCCCCCGACGGCATCGAATCCGTCGACACCACCGGCAACGTCTAGAACTCAAAAGAGGACACAGTGATGGCGGCACGCATGTACTACGAGACCGATGTCGAACCGACCGCCCTCGAGGGCGCGCGCATCGCCATCCTCGGTTACGGATCGCAGGGCCACGCGCACGCCCTCAACCTTCGTGACTCCGGGCACGACGTGCGCGTCGGCCTGCCCGAGACGTCGCGCAGCCGGGTCGCCGCGGAAGGGGAGGGGCTGCGCGTGCTCACCCCGGCGGCCGCGGTGGCGGAGGCCAACGTGGTCATGGTGCTGGCCCCGGACACCGCCCAGAAGGCGCTCTACGACGCGGACATCCTCGGCAATCTCGAGCCCGGCGACCTGCTCCTCTTCGCTCACGGTTTCACCATCCGCTTCGGACAGATCACCCCGCCCGAGGGTGTGGACGTCGCCATGGTGGCGCCCAAGGGACCCGGTCACCTGGTGCGGCGCACCTTCGCCGACGGCCAGGGGGTGCCCATGCTCGTCGCTGTCGAGCAGGACGCCACCGGCACCGCGTGGCAGCGCACCCTCGCCTACGCGAGCGGCATCGGAGGCACGCGGGCGGGATGCCTGCGCACCACCTTCGCGGAGGAGACCGAGACCGACCTGTTCGGTGAGCAGGCGGTGCTGTGCGGCGGGATCTCCAGCCTGGTCAAGGCCGGCTACGAGACGCTCGTCGACGCCGGCTACCAGCCCGAGCTCGCCTACTTCGAGGTGATGCACGAGCTCAAGCTCATCGTCGACCTCATGTACCAGGGCGGGCTCTCCTACATGCGCTACTCGGTCAGCGACACCGCGGAGTTCGGCGACTACGTCAGCGGCCCCAGGGTCGTCGACGACCGCACCAGGGCGACGATGCGCGCCATCCTCGGCGACATCCAGGACGGCACCTTCGCCAAGCGCTGGATCGCGGAGAACGAGAACGGCCGCTCCGACTTCCTCGAGTACCGCGACGAGGAGCACAGGCACCCGGTCGAGCGAGTCGGCGCCGACCTCCGGGCGCGCATGACCTGGCTCGACTCCAAGACGGCCCCGGGGATGGAGCGCGCCGCCAACGGTGCCAAGGGAACAGAGGTATGAGCGGCGTCAACGGCCACGACGGTGAGACCAGAAGCCTCGGCAACCCGCTCCACACGGCAGTAGCGCCGGCGGAGCCCGAGCCGCTCACCATCCTCGACACCACCCTGCGCGACGGCGAGCAATCCCCCGGCGTGGCGCTGTCCGCCGATGACAAGCTGGCCATCGCACGGCAGCTGGCCCGGCTTCGCGTCGACGTCATCGAGGCGGGCTTTCCGTTCTCGTCGCCCGGTGACTACGCGGCCGTCAAGGCGATCGCCGAGCAGGTCGAGGGTCCCGTCATCGCCGGCCTGAGCCGCTGCTTCGAAGCCGACGTCAGGCAGTGTGCCGCAGCGCTGGCGCCGGCCTCTCGGGCGCGCATCCACGTCTTCATCGGCACCTCGCCGATCCATCGCGATTCGCAGCTGCACATGTCGCAGGCCGAGGTTCTCGAGCGCGCGGTGTCGATGACCGCTCTTGCCAAGACCTTCCGCGAGGACGTGGAGTTCTCGCCGATGGACGCCAGCCGCACGGAGCCCGAGTACCTTGCCGAGGTCGTCGCGGGCTGCATCGATGCCGGTGCCACCACCATCAACCTGCCCGACACCGTCGGCTACGCCACCCCCGACGAGTGGCGCGGTCTCATCGACTGGCTGCACACTCGGGTTCCCGGCCTGGCAGGTGTCACGCTCTCGGTGCACTGCCACAACGACCTCGGGCTGGCGGTCGCCAACTCACTGGCGTCGGTTCGCGCCGGGGCGCGCCAGGTGGAGACGTGCGTCAACGGCATCGGAGAGCGCGCCGGCAACGCCGCCCTCGAAGAGGTCGCCATGGCCACCCGGCTGCATCCCGAGGTGTTCGGTGTCCGCACGCAGCTCGACCACTCTCAGCTCTACCGCACCTCGCGGTTGGTCTCGCAGCTCACCGGTATGCTCGTCCAGCCCAACAAGGCGGTGGTCGGCGCCAACGCCTTCGCGCACCACTCGGGAATCCATCAGGACGGCGTGCTCAAGAATCCCCGCACCTTCGAGATCATGGATGCGGCCGAGGTGGGTGCCGGCAGCACGCTGGTTCTCGGCAAGCTGTCGGGACGGCACGCGCTGCGCAACCGGCTCGAACAGCTGGGCTACAGGCTCGACGAGGAGGAGCTGAAGCGCGCCTTCGTGCGCTTCAAGGAGCTCGCCGACCGCAAGCGTGACGTCACCGATCGCGATCTCGAGGCGGTGGTCGCCGACGAGCGCCGCACCGGCGAGGAGCGGTATCACCTGGAGCATCTGCAGGTCAGCTGCGGAACCCAGCTGCTCCCCACCGCGACGGTGCGCATGCTGCTGCCCGACGGCCTCTCCCACGAGGCGGCGGCGATCGGCGACGGTCCCGTCGACGCCGCCTACCGGGCCATCCAGTCGCTCTGTCAGGTCGAGGGCGAGCTCGAGGAGTTCGCTGTGCAGGCGGTCACTGGCGGCATCGATGCCGTCGGTGAGGTGAGCGTCCGTCTCCACCGCGACGGCGCCCGCGCGTCGGGGCACGGTGCCGACACGGACATCATCGTGGCCGCCGCCAAGGCGTACGTGCACGCCATCAACCGCATGGCGGAGGGCGTCGCCAGTGGCGACCGGGCCACCCCCGAGACGATCGGGGCGGCCGCCGGGGATGCTCGATGACGCGCAGGACCCTGTTCGACAAGGTCTGGGACGCGCACAGCGTGGTGAGCGACGGCGAGGCGCCCGACGTCCTCTACGTCGACATGCACCTGGTCCACGAGGTGACCTCTCCCCAGGCCTTCGAGGGCCTGCGGCTGGCCGGGCGGACGGTGCGCCGGCCCGAGCAGACGGTCGCGACCATGGACCACAACGTCCCCACCATCGACCAGCTCGCGCCCATCGCCGATCCCGTCAGCGCCGCGCAGGTGGAGGCGCTGCGGCGCAATTGCGCGGAGTTCGGGATCGCCTGCTACGGGGTGGGCCACCGCTGGCAGGGCATCGTGCACGTGATCGGGCCGGAGTTGGGACTGACCCTTCCCGGCACCACCATCGTCTGCGGCGACAGCCACACAGCGACGCATGGGGCCTTCGGGGCACTCGCCTTCGGCATCGGCACCACCGACGTCGAGCACGTGCTGGCGACCCAGACTCTGCGCGCCACGCGCCCCCGCTCCATGGAGGTGAGGATCGACGGCGAGCTGCCCAACGGGGTGACCGCCAAGGACGTCGCGCTCGGAGTCCTGCGCACCATCGGCACAGCCGGCGCCGCCGGTCACGTCGTCGAGTACACCGGCACCACGGTGACCCGCCTCTCCATGGAGCAGAGGATGACCCTGTGCAACCTCACCATCGAGGCCGGCGGCCGCGCCGGCATGATCGCGCCGGATGACGTCACCTTCGCCTACCTGGAGGGGCGGCCCTTCGCCCCTCGTGGTGACCACTGGGACGAGGCGGTGCGTGTGTGGGAGGCGCTGCGCGGCGATCCCGGCGCCGTCTACGACCGCGAGGTGCGCATCGACGCCGCTCAGCTGGCGCCCTACGTCACCTGGGGCACCACACCTGCCCAATCCGTCGCCGTCACCGACCGCATCCCCGACCCCGACAGCTTAGCCGACCCCTCGCAGCGCGAATCGGCCGCACGGGCCCTCGAGTACATGGGCCTGACCGCGGGGACGCCGATGGAGGAGGTGACCATCGACGCCGTCTTCATCGGGTCATGCACCAACTCGCGCATCGAGGATCTCCGCAGCGCGGCGGCATTGATGGATGGCCGCCATGTCGCGGAGAGCGTGCGCGTGCTCGTCGTTCCCGGATCGCAGCAGGTCAAGCTCCAAGCGGAGCGCGAGGGACTGGACAAGATCTTCCTCAGCGCGGGCGCGGAGTGGCGCGAGGCGGGCTGCTCCATGTGCCTGGGGATGAACCCGGACATCCTCCAGCCGGGTGAGAGGTGCGCGAGCACGAGCAATCGCAATTTCGAGGGACGGCAGGGTCGCGGCGGTCGCACTCACCTGCTCTCGCCGGCGATGGCCGCCGCAGCCGCGATCGAGGGCCGCCTCACCGATGTGCGCACGTTCGGCGCCAGCCTCACCGCGGCTCCGTCATGAAGCCGTTCCGGTGCGAGCACGGGACGCTGGTCCCCCTCGATCGCTCGGATGTCGACACCGACCAGATCATCCCCAAGCAGTTCCTCAAGCGCATCGAGCGAACCGGCTACGGCGCCTTCCTGTTCCAGGAGTGGCGAGCGGACCCGAGCGGGGTGGAACGCGCCGACTTCGTGCTCAACATCGACCCCTACCGCGACGGGACCGTGCTTGTCGCGGGGCGCAACTTCGGCTGCGGCTCCTCGCGCGAGCATGCCGTATGGGCTCTGCAGGACCACGGCTTCCGCGCGGTCATCGCGCCGTCGTTCGCAGACATCTTCCACAGCAACGCCCTCAGCTGTGGCCTGCTCCCGGTGACCCTGGCGGAGCACGAGGTGCGCGCCCTGCTCGACCTTGCGCTCGAAGAGCCGGGCGTCGAGTGCATCGTCGACCTCGAGGACTGCACCGTCAGCGCCGGCGATCTGCGCTTCGACTTCCGGCTCGACCCAACCAAGCGTCGCACCCTCCTCGACGGCCTCGACGACATCACGCTGACCCTGCACAACCTCGGTGAGATCTCCGCGTTCGAGGCCACCCGCCCGGCGTGGATGCCCGCCGTGTCGCGTGCCGAGGAGACGGCATGACCCTGCGTGTCGTCGCCCTGCCCGGCGATGGTGTGGGTGTCGAGGTCACCGCTCAGGCACTGGCCGTGCTCAATGTCGTCACCGACGGAGCCCGCATCGACCTCGAGGTCGCGGAGCACCTCATCGGGGGGCGCGCCATCGACGAGGCCGGGGTGCCCCTGCCGGACGCCACCCTCCGCGCCTGCCGCGACAGCGACGCCGTCCTCCTGGGGGCGGTCGGCGGACCGAAGTGGGACCACCTCAGCGGCGACATGCGCTGCGAGTCGGGCCTGCTCGGGCTGCGCGCTGGGCTAGGAGTGTTCGCCAACCTCCGCCCGGTCAAGGTGCATCCGCGGCTCGCCGATCGCAGCCCTCTGCGCCCCGAGGTGGTGCGCGGCGTTGATCTGATGGTGGTGCGCGAGCTCACCGGTGGCGCGTACTTCGGGAAGCCGAAGGGGCGTGACGGTCGTAACGCGGTCGACACCATCGCCTACAGTCGCGACGAGATCGAGCGCGTCGCCCGCGTCGCGTTCGCGGTTGCGGCCGAACGCCGTTCCCGGCTCACATCGGTGGACAAGGCCAACGTTCTGGCCACCAGCGGGCTCTGGCGCGAGACGGTGAGCGAGGTGGCGGCCGAGTTCCCGGAGGTCAGCGTCGAGCACGCCCTGGTCGACTCGTTCGCGATGAGGTTGGTGCAGCGTCCCCGTGACATCGACGTGGTGGTCACCGAGAACCTCTTCGGAGACATCCTCAGTGATGAGGCGGCGGTGCTCACCGGCTCCCTCGGGCTGCTCCCGTCAGCCAGCCTCGGGCTGGACGGGCCGGGGCTCTACGAGCCTGTGCACGGGAGCGCTCCCGAGATCGCCGGGATGGATCGCGCCAACCCGTACGGCGCAATCCTCAGCGTGGCGCTCCTGCTGCGCCATTCCGCGCAGCGTCCCGACCTGGCCGCCGCCGTCGAAGCCGCGGTGGCCGGCTGCATCGCCGCCGGGGTGCTGACTCCTGATCTCGGCGGCAGCGCGGGCACCGTCGAGGTGGGGGGCGCGGTGGTCGCGGCGCTGGCAGCGCACGTCTCTGCATCGGTGGGAGCTGCGCGATGACGCTGGAGATCTATGACACCACCCTGCGCGACGGCGCTCAGGGTGTGGGCATCAACTTCTCGGTCTCGGACAAGCTCCGCATCGCCGAGCACCTCGACCGCATCGGCGTGACCGTCATCGAGGGCGGCTGGCCGGGCGCCAACCAGACCGACACCGAGTTCTTCGAGGCGATGCGCGGCGTCCACCTGCACACCTCCACGCTCGCCGCGTTCGGTGCCACGCGCCGTCCCCACGTTCGTGCCCAGGACGACCTCCAGCTGCGCGCTCTCCACGACTGCGCGGCACCGATGGTCACGCTGGTGGGAAAGAGCTGGGACCGCCAGGTGCACGACGTGCTGCGCACCTCGCTCGAGGAGAACGTGCTGATGATCGAGGAGTCGGTCGGCTGGCTCGTCGAGATGGGCCGCGAGGTGTGCTTCGACGCCGAGCATTTCTTCGACGGTCATGCTTCGGACCCGGACTACGCGATCCGCTGCCTCGAAGCGGCGATCCGCGGCGGGGCGCGTCGTCTCGCTCTCTGCGACACCAACGGGGGCACGCTCCCCGACGCCGTGGAGACGCTGACGGCGCGCGTGTCCGCCGCCTTCGGTCAGGTGGTGGGAATTCACTGCCACGACGACAGCGGCTGCGCGGTGGCCAACACACTGGCCGCGGTGCGCGCGGGAGCTGTGCAGGTGCAGGGCTGCATCAACGGCTACGGGGAGCGCACCGGCAACGCCAACCTGTGCACCCTGATCCCGACGCTCCAGTTGAAGATGGGTCATGCCATCGTCGACGAGGAGCAGCTCCGCCAGCTCACCGCCACCGCCCGGGACGTGGCCGAGATCGCCAACGTCCATCCCCCCATCAGCGCACCGTACGTCGGGGGCACCGCCTTCACTCACAAGGGCGGCCAGCACGTCGATGCCATGCGCAAGGCCAGCTATGCGTACCAGCACATCGACCCCGCCGACGTGGGCAACCGAGGACGCAGCGTGGTCAGCGCCCAATCCGGAGGCGCCAACATCCTGGAGCGTGCGGAGGAGCTCGGGCTCGACCTCGGCGATGACCGTGCCCTGGCGCGGCGGGTGACCGAGCGGGTCAAGGAGCTGGAGCACCGGGGCTACGCCTTCGAGGGCGCCGACGGGTCCTTCGAGCTGCTTCTCGAGCGCGCCCGCGGCCGGGAGCCGGCATTCGAGCTCGTCGATTATGTGGCGCTGACCCAGCAGCGCCGCGACGGGCCGCCATCGTGCGAGGCGAGCGTCAAGGTGCGCATCGGAGCCACCGTCGTGCACACGGTCGCCGATGGCAACGGCCCCGTCAACGCGATCGACGCGGCCATGCGCAAGGCCCTGGCACCGTCGTTCCCGGAGACGGCGATCACCCAGCTCCACGACTACAAGGTGCGCGTGCTCGACGGCCACGACGGCACCGCCGCCGTCGTCCGTGTCCTCATCGAGTCGGGCGACCACCAGCGCCGCTGGTCGACGGTGGGGTGCAGCACCAACATCATCGAGGCCTCATGGACGGCGCTCGCCGACGCCTTCGAGTACTCCATCCTGCGAGCGCAGCGGTACCGCGACGAGGCCGCCGTCTAAGCTGCGCGCATCACGGACAGGAACGACCGCGAGGTGAGCTGGAAGCCGACGGTGGTGCGCAGCCACGAGCGAGCTGACCCGGCGGTGATGGCGGCGCTCGGCGCTGGCGGGGTGGCGACTGTGCATGAGGCTCAGGGCCGCACCGGTCTGCTCCTCCCCAGGCTGCGACCGATCTACCCGGGCGCGGTGGTCGCCGGCAGCGCCGTCACGGTTCTCTGCCATCCCGGCGACAACCTCATGATCCATCTCGCAGTCGAGCTCTGCCGTCGGGGCGACGTGCTCGTGGTGGCGATGACGTCAGAGAACGAGGACGGCCTCCTGGGTGAGCTGCTCGCCACCTCGCTGCGTGCGCACGGCGTCGTCGCTGCGGTGATGGATTGCGGAGTTCGCGACGTCGCGTCGCTGCGGGAGATGGAGTTCCCGGTGTGGTCGCGAGCCATCTCCGCGCAGGGCACCAGCAAGGCCGCGGCGGGCAGCGTCAACGTCCCGGTGGTGTGCGCCGGTCAGTCCGTCCGCCCCGGCGACGCCATGGTTGCCGACGACGACGGCGTGGTCTGCGTCTCCCGGACGGCTGCCGCGGAGGTGGCCGTGCGGGTGGCGGAGCGCATGGGCCACGAGGCCGCCGTGCGACGGCGTCTGGCCGCAGGAGAGCTCGGCGCCGACCTGTACGGGCTCCGCGAGGTCGCCGAACGCCTGGGCATCGAGGACGGCGGCGACTCGCAGCCGCGGTGACGGGCTAGGGGGCGGCCACCGTCCCGCGGCTGCCGGCGGGAGCGGCCGTCGGGTGCCACCAGGGCCCCTGGGCCGAGTGCGCCGCGATGGCGCGCTCCAGAGTGCTCACCACCTGGCTGAGATGCTCGGCCATCGCCGCCTCACTGGCGTCGGGGTCGTGCGCCACCAGCGCGGCGACGATCGCGGCGTGTTCGTCGAGGGACCTCTCGGCTCGTCCGGGCTGCAGGATGGTGCGGTACTGGAACCGGATGCTCTGGGATTTCATGGTGGTGAGCAGCGCGGCAGCGAGCTCATGGTCGGCGATCGCCCAGATGCGGCGGTGGAAGCGGGCGTTCAGCTCTGAGTAGCCCAGGGGATCGCCCTCGTCGACCCGCCGGCGCATCTCGCCGACCGTTGCCACCAGGTCGTCGAGGTCGGCTGGCGTCACCCGGGCCGCCGCTCTCCTGGCGAGCATCTTCTCCAGTGCGATGCGCACCTGTTCGATCTCGATCGCCTCACGGCCGGAGATGAGGCGCACCCGTGCGCCGCGATTGGGCTCCCAGGTGACCAGCCCCTCCTGGTCGAGCCGGACCAGGGCCGAGCGAACCGCGCCGCGCCCGGCACGGAACATGGCCATGAGGTCGGACTCCACGAGGCGCTCGTTGGGCTGAAACCGGCCCCCAGTGATGGCCTCGCGGAGCTCCCGGTAGGTTTCGATGTTGCTGGTGGGGCGGCGGGAGGCGGGGCGGCGCTCGCGCGCGGTCCGCGCTGGGGCGGTCATGGAGCGGCTCGGGGAGGGGTCGTTCGGTGCATGTGACCTGGGGGCTTGAAATTGTCGATAGCTTTGTGAATAGGATTGTCCACAATCAGCCGTGCCGCCGTGGACGAGAGGAGTGCGTGATGCAGCCAGGCAGTCATCGTCGATCCAGATCCCTGGGGACAGCCGCCGTGCTCGGCCTCTTTCTCGCTGCCTGCGGCAGCCCCTCCTCGTCCTCCTCAGGTGGAGGAGGCAGCACGTCCCCGCTTCTGGTCGGCGTCGTGGCCCCCTTCACCGGTGCGGACGCGGCCCTGGGGCCGGCGTACTTCGCCGCCTGTCTGCCGGCGACGCGCGCCATCAACAGTGCCGGCGGGGTGATGGGCCACCAGGTCAGCTGCCAGCAGTTCGACACCCGTGGCGAACCGGCCGATGCGGTGCCCGCGGCCAACCAGATGCTGGCCGCCAACTCCAACCTGATGGCGGTGGTGGGCTGCACCTCGGACGAGGCGTCCGCCGTGGTGCCGATCATCGACCACGCCCACATCCCCATGTTCTGCATGACCGGGCAGTCCGAGTTCAACAAGTCGAGCTTCACGTACTTCCACCGGCTGGTGCCACCTGACGAGTTCGATGCCTACGCGATCGTCGGCAGCGCGCTGGACTTCAACCACTACAAGCGCGTGGCGTTGGTCTTCGGCAACGACATCGGTTCCCAGGCGTTCGTGGCGCCGGCCATGAAGGCGCTCCAGAACCTGGGGGCGACGGTGACCATCAACCAGGCCATCGCTCTCGGCCAGCCCTCGTACCGGACCGAGGTCACCGCCCTGCTGGCCACCCACCCCGACGTCATCTTCACCGAGGCTCTGGGACCGACCGACGCCACCTACCTGGCCGAGGTGAAGCAGCTCAACGGCTCCTCGCTGCCGTTCATCGGGACCTCGGCCACCATCGACCCCGTCTGGTTCAAGGCGGTCTCCGACGCGATCGGCATCCCCGACATGCTCAAGTACTTCCAGGCGGTCGACCTCGGGGTCACCTTCAGCGGCCCCGGGTACACGGAGTTCAAGACCAACCTCGACGCGTCGGCCGCCCAGTTCGCGGCCGCGCCCAAGTACGCCGAGCGGGGGGCGACGCTCCATCTCTACGACGGCATCATCCAGGCCGCCCTGGCGATGGACGCCACAAAAAGCGCGGATCCAACGGTCTACAACCCCAAGATCAAGGACATCGGCAACGGGGTGAGCGGCGCTGTCGACGTGCACACCTACAAGGACGGCGTGGCCGCGCTGGCCAGCGGCAAGTCAATCCGCTGGGTGGGTGCAGGCGGGATCACCTCATACAACCAATACAACAATTCCCAGCAGGGCTACATCCTGGTCAAGTACGACGCCACGGGCAACGAGGTCACCATCGGCACGCTGACGTCAGCGCAGACCGCCGCGGTCATCGCCGCCGGCGGTGGGTGATCGGGCCGGCTGAACGGCGAGCAAGCCGGTGAACCTCTACATCGCGGCCTTCGGGTTCGGGCTGGTCAGCACCGCGGTGCTGGCCATCGCCGCGGTCGGCTTCACCATGCAATTCGGCATCAGCAACATGATCAACCTGGCCTATGGCGAGGTCATGATCGCGTCCGCCTACGCGGCCTACAGCCTCAACAGCCAGGGGGTGAGCATCTGGATCGCGCTGCTCGTGGGCGCGGCGTTCGGGGCAGTGTTCTCGTTCCTGCTCAACCGCGTGCTCTATGCGCCCTTTCAGCGCAAGGGGACGGCGCTGATCGGCATGGTGATCATCTCGCTGGCCGCCTCGCTGATGATCGCCAACGTGCTGCTGCCCGTGGTCGGGTACTACAGCGTCTCCTACCGTCAGGGCACCGGGTCGACCCTCCACCTCGGCGCGATCGCATTGACAGGCGTTCAGGTGGCGATCATCGGAGTCGCCATCGTCATGATGCTGGCCATCCACGCGCTGCTGACGCTGACCCGGCTGGGCAAGGCGATGCGGGCCACGGCCGCCAATCCCACCCTGGCGCGGAACTGCGGCATCCCCACCCGTCGGGTGATCGACACCGCCTGGCTGATCACCGGTGCTCTGTGTGGGGTGGCGGGAACGGTCGCGGGGATGAACTCCGAGTCCTTCTCGGTCAGCAGCGGGTCGGGATTCCTGATCACCATCATCGCGGCCGCGGTCCTCGGAGGTGCCGGCCATCCCTATGGAGCGATGGTCGGCGCGCTGCTGATCGGTGAGGTCACCGAGCTGAGCGCGGCGGTGATCTCCCCGCAGTACAAGGAGGTCGTGGCCTTCGCCATCCTCGTGCTCGTCATGGTGCTGCGGCCCCAGGGCCTGCTCGCCAAGCGAGGCGCCATGGCTGCCGCGGGATGACCTACTACCTCACCAACATCCTCGTCTATGCGGGCGTCGACATCATCGCCTGCCTCGCCCTCAACCTGCAGTTCGGTGTCTCGGGCATCGTCAACTTCAGCTTCATCGTCTTCCAGGCAGCGGGGGCGTACACGGCCGCAGTGCTGTCCCTGCCCCCGGACACTGCCAACGGCGGCTTCCAGAACTACGTTCTCGGCGCCCAGCTCCCGTTTCCGCTCCCGTGGATCGGCGGCGCCGTGGTGGGGGGCCTGCTCTCGATTCCGGTGGGACTGGTCGTGCTGCGCCGGCTGCGCCCCGACTACCAGGCCATCGCCATGCTGGTTCTGTCGGTGATCGTCAACCTGGTGATCA